>DVOF01000237.1 GCA_018713805.1 Candidatus Aphodoplasma excrementigallinarum
ATATTAATATTATTTAAAAAATTTATATCAATGCCCGCAGGCCCGAATTCTCCCCCAGCCATATTTGCACAAAACGTTTCCCGGGCCGGACATACCTGTTGTGCAGGTTCAAGCACTCTATTCTTATAATAATATTTTTTAAGTCATTTTGCAAGAAAAATCAGCGATTTTTTTGTGCATTTTTTAGGTTTAACAATTTATTCACAATTTATTTCCTAAATTATGTAATTTTATGGTTAAATATGTAATTTCCGTCCCATTACGCCGCCTGATAGACGCTTTATCCCCGAACTGGCAGCTTGAGCCACGATTTCCCGCACAAAACCGTATTCTGCGCAACCTTCGCCTCGGCCTGCTCGGCCCAGTTCCCCTTCGTATTCGTATGCGCGGCATACGTTGGGAAGTTCGACGAAGACACGTCGACGCGAATCCGGTCGCCTTTCTCCAGCCGCCAGGAAACCGGGGCCGTATGTACCGTGACCTGTACTGCGCTGCCGGGCGTATAGCCGCCCGTTTCGCGGTCAAGCGTAAAGATCGTGTCGCGCATCACCCAGGTATCGCCGCCCTTTACGGCGCTGACACGGATGAAAAACGCCGTGTCGGCGCAGTCGGATTTTACAGTGAGCGCCGCCTCGATCTCGCCCTCGACCGTGACAGCGTCCGGCAGGGGCGCGCTCACAAAGCTCAGCACATCGGGCCGCATATTCTGCTCCCCTTGCCGGACAAGGCCGGTCGGCTGGGTATTAAACGCGTCCTGCCCGCCCGGGAAGTACGCCGGGTCGTCGGGGTCGTAACGGTAGGAGAGCTCCGTCTCCGCGCCCGGCTGCCCACACAGGGCGCCGCCGTCCGACAGATACAGCGTCTTATAAGCGTCCGCGCTGACCACACGCGCCGTCTGCCACCCCTGCCCAATCCGGTAGTAGCGCACGCGCCCCGGCTCCGCCAGAAGCGGCGCACCCTTGCCCCGGATATGCTCGAACCAGCGCAGGATGATTTCATCCTGTTCCATCTCCCCGTCGGAGAGCCCCAGCTTTGCAATCTCCTCCTCCGTCATCGCATGAAGGTTCATGCTGTGGTTCCACGGCCCGACAATCATAGCCGACTGCGCCCGCGTCTGTGCCGGCAGCTCGTTCCACATGTCGAACATCGTGTTGATATAGATGTCGTACCAGCCGTCAAACAGCAGTACCGGCGCGCGCATCGACTTCATGGACGCGCGCACATGCGGGTAGTCGTGCGCCTGCCAGTAGGCGTCCTCCTCGTTCTCAGAACGCATCATCTCCGTAAACTCCGGCACATCCTCGCCGTAGACAAACCGCGCCACGTCCGTGACCGGGCGCAGGCGCATGGCCTCGCTGCGCTTTTCCCGCAGCGCCTCCGTATTGAGGCTCTTTTTATGATAGTGATCCATGAACCACCCAAAGTGGATATCCTTTTTAAATACGCCGTGCTCGTGGTAGCCCTTATACATGCTCGCAGGCTCGACCGACAGCGCGGCGCCCTTGATGTCATCCGCCGAATCCAGGTACGACAAATGGACAAACGACGTGTAGCTCGCGCCCATCACATAGATCTCCCCGTTATAAAACGGCTGGCTGCGGATCCAGTCCAGCGTGGCGAGCCCGTCGCCCCGCTCCCGCATATAGGCGGAAAACTCCCCCTCGCTCATGCCCGTGCCGCAGCAGTGCTGGTGGACGAGCGCATACCCGTGGGACAGGTACGGCGCATAGCTGCGCGCATACCACCCCTTCGATACGCCGAATGGGCTAGGCAGCGCAACCGGGTCGTACGGCGTCCGGGTAAAAATAACCGGGAACGTATCGCCCTGCCCCGGCAGGATGCAGCGCGTATACAGGCGCACGCCGTCCGGCATGGCAAGCATCTGCTCGGTTACGCGATAGCCATTTTGTTCAAAAATAAACAGTTCCTCCGTTTTGTTCTGATCCATGAAACATAACCCCTTACCAATGGTATAAGCCGCCCGGCGTACAAACGCTGCACAGGCAAACGCTTTCACTTTAGTATACCATATTTGTTTCCAAATTGAAATAGGCTATGCCAAGTTTGGTGAAAATTTCAGGGCGGCTCCGCCGTATGTGGAGCCGCCCTGTTCATTTATCCATGTTATTTTGTCCGAAATTCGATCTCCTGCAAGGAATTCCACATATTTGCCGTGTTGCCCTTCCCCACATATTTGATATACTTTGCCGTCACGGGCGCGTCGAGCGTCACGGTTTCCGTATCGCTGCTGCCGCTTGTCTCATGCGTCAAAAACTTCGTATAGTTTACGCCGTCCGTGGAGGCGTACAGCTCGTAGCCGTACACGCGGCTTGCGCCGTTGTTGAAGTGCGTGTAAAGCGAGGCAATCTGCGCTTCCTCGGCAAGCTCAAAGATGATCCATTCGTCTATGCCTTCCGCCGCCCAGCGCGTGTTTGGGTCGCCGTCGAACGCCTTGTAGCCGTTTTCACTCTCGCCGTTGTCCGAGCTCCACACAGCGTCGATGATCTGCACCGCCGACGGGTCGAGCGGCTTAAACTCGACCGGTGAACTGATCAGCACCGTACGCGACGCGGCCTCCCAGTCGACCTTCGCACCCAGCGATTCCGAGACAAACCGGATCGGGACCATGGTGCGGTCGCCAATCAGCATGGCGGGCACGTCAAGCGTTACCTCTTCGCCGTTTACATACGCCGCCGTAGCGCCGATCGTCAGCGTCACCGTCGTGCCGTCGCGCGTGCCGGTCACCGTCGCCGTCGCCTCGTCCCAGGCAATGTCTGCGCCGAGGTTTTCAAAAATGGCGCGCATGGGCACGAGCGTCCGGTCGTCTATGATGGTCGGCTCAACGTCCGAGTACATATACTGGCCGTCGATTTTGATCCCGATGCCCTCTTTTTCCGGCAAAGTCACCGTCACAGGCTCTCGCACCGCCGACGGGTCTGTCAGCGTCAGCGTGATTTCGCCCGCAGGCGCAGTAAAGTAGATGATACCGCCTTCGTCCGCTGCAATCACAGTACCCGCGTCGCTCCCGCCAGCCGTCACGGCCCATGCACCCGCCGCAAGGCCTGCCGCCGCAACCTTCACCTCGCCGCTGCCCGGCACCGTGAAGGTAATGCTGCCGCTAAGCCGCTCTTTATCCTTTGCAAACACAGCCGCACGGTCTGAGAGGCGCGCGCCGAGCACCTGCTCCGTCTCGATCAGCTCCGCCTGCTTGAGCGCCGCCTCGCTGTCCGCGTCGGACACGTACATCGCATTCAGGAAGTAGTCCTCCTCCGCTTCCGTGCTCGGGCTGATTTCAACCCGGCCCCAGCCGTAGTTCAAGTCTTCGTTTGCATTGGCGGATGTGCTCTCGTTTGGCACATAGTTGGTCCCGCCTATCAGCCACTGGCTGCCTGCGCCGCCGATCTTCTCAATCGAAGCATCCACGGGGTAGAGCGTCTGGTTCACCAGCTTGCCGTTGTAGCCGTTCGTGTCGCGTTTGATCGTCGTCACATTGCCCGACACCTCCGGCTCCTGCAAGGAGTGGAGCAGGAATGTTTTTTTGAAGGACGCGTCGCTCGACACAACCTTATCCATGACAAAGAAGATCGCCGGCGCGTCAACGTCCTCCGTTGGCATAAAGAGCATGGAGCGCCGCACCTCGTCCACCTTGTCGCTGTACGCCGCCGTGATATCGCCGCTGATGTAGGAATACTCCGGCTCAACCGGGTCGGGGCCGAACTCTGCGCCGAGCACCTCGCCCGTTTTGTACGTATCCGTCATCCAGATATCCATCGTATCCGGCTCGCCGCCGGGCCTTCTCTGCCCGCCGGAGTTTACCGCGCTGCCGTTAATCGTCTCATTCGGGTCGTAGATCAGCAGCCCATTGTGCGATATCGTTTCCTTGTTCCAGTTCACATCGTGCGACGTACCGTACGCGTCGTATATGCCCGAATCCGTCGCAAGCATGCCCTTATAATAGATTTGGAATGTACCCGCGTCCAGATGATGGTGGTTGGCCGCCCACCGCTCGCCGATTTTCATAAACGCCATGGCGACCGGTGCGTCGATCCCGTCCTGCCAGCCCGTGCGCGCCACCATCAGCCCGTTCGGGCTGCCGAAATAGCGCGTATACGGAAGCTCGGAAACCGCGCGCGGCGCACACTCCGGGTCGTTAAAGAGAAAGAACTGCACCGGGGTCAGCGTCGAGAACGTATAGGCAAAGCTTTTATACCCCTGCGACATGCGCGCATACTCCATCTTCAGGTATGGGTCGGAGTAGAAGCCTGCCGCAAGCCACGTCGCCTGCATCGCCTTTGTGTAATATTCGTACGGCATGTTGAGCGTTTCCACCGAGTAGTCCCCCTCGCGCAGGGACGCGCCGTCCGGGCGGCGGTAGTAGATATACTGGTACATCGGGTCGCCCGCTTCGTCGATGAAAATCTTTTCCCCGCTCATGCGGTAGAAAATCCACTGCGCCCACATGTCGAACGCATAGCGCACCGCGTTATAGTTTGTGCCCTGGTGGTAGCTGCCCGACGTATACCAGTAGTTACGCGGGCTGACAAATTCGCTCAAATAGCGTCCCGCCACATAGTTATAAATATCGGGATATTCGTCATACGTCGCAACGCCGAGCGAGAGCAGGTCGCGCTGGAGCTGCGCCTCGCCGCCGTGCCCAACGACTGCGCCCTGTTTATTCGGCGGCCAGCCGATCTCCATCTGTGCGGCAATGATCTCACACCCGATCACGATATTCTTTTTTGCCGCGTCGTCCAAAAGCGGATAGCACCAGTCGTACACCTCCGATGCAACAAAAATCGTGTGTCCCATTGCGCGGGTAATGTCGGAGGTGTCCGCAAAAACAGAAGTGTCGAGCACATTCTGGATGGCGCTGATAGCCATATTACCGCTTGCCTCGTCGCCATTTATGGCATAGTTGAACGCATGGCTCTCGATCACGCCGAGCAGGTTGCCGTTGTAGTTGCTCGAACCTGCGTCTTTCGGTATTTCCAGCACACCGTCCGTCGTCTGCGCAAGATGTTTTTCAAACTGCGCCATTGCGCTTGCGCCCTGCTCGCTCTCCATGTTCGCCCGAATCAGCGGAATATCCGACGCACGGAACAGCAGGCGCGGGTGCTCTGCCGGCGGTGTGATCGTCGGGGCCGGGTATACGTCCGACGGAAGCGGCATGACCTCTTCGTCGCCCGCCTGCGGCAGCGTTTCCACTATCCCCTCCGGGATATAGCCGCGTACGCTCGTTACAAGGAATTTATCGAACACCGATTTCGACTCGCGCGGGCGGATCCGGTACGTCATGCTTCCACCTTCCGTTATCGTAATATTGTCCAGCAAAATCCATTCAAATTCGTTCTCGCCGCCTGTCACATTCAGGCTCTTTTTTGCATAGGCTGCGCCGCCGACCGACGAATAATACGAATCGCAGCCGTCGGTCGCCGCAGAATACCGTCCCCAGACCGCATACGTCCCGGCCTTCGCCGCGCTGAGCGTAAAGCCGATCGCACCGGGCAGCTCTGCGCCCGTCTGGTCCTTTGCTTCTCTTTCCATATATACGCCTTTTTGGCCGGAAGCCTGCGAATAGTCCTGCACCGTGGCAAGGCTTCCGTCTATCGTCGTTTCCTCTGCTTCAAACATGACCGAGCCGCCCTCCGGGATCGAAAATCCCTTCAAATCGCCTACGTCCGCCCCTGGGCTTGTGCCCGGCTCTGCCGTTGCGGGCGCGCCCTCCGCCGGGACTTTGGACGGGTCGTCTGTCACAAACCATGCGTCAAACATCACGCCGTTCTCCCTGTGGACCATATCAAACGTATGCTGCCCCTTTGTGAGCTGCGCGCTCGTCACCTTAATCCACGCAAAGCCGCTTGTCACCTTGCCCGTGCGTGCATATTCGCCCCCATCCCAACGGTAATGGAACGAGTCGCTGCTCTCGCTTACCATGTTCGTCAGGAGCCAAATCTCATATGTGCCGTCCGCCGGGATATCAAAGACATAGCTCGCGTCCGGCTCCTGCGCCGCAGGGTCGTCGACGCGCCCCTCTCCCGAAACCGTAATATACACGCCGCCGCTCGCTGCGCTATCCTTCTCCTCCGTGACCGCGCCGCCCAGCGCGCCTGCCTCGGCCTCAACGACCGTATCGACTGCAAACGCTTCCGCAGCCATGGCTCCCGCCGGCAGCAGGCCTATCAGCATACAAATGCTAAGCAGAATGCAAATTATCTTTTTTGTGCCTTTCATACAAACCCCCTCCTGCTATTCCGTCTCCTCCTAATATAAATTACTAATTTTATATTACTATATCGTCTGTATAATGTAAATCCACAATTCATGATATTTCTGCAATATTTGATGTGAATTTTCCACATATAATAAGGAGCCGCTGCAGCCTGTGCAGCGGCTCCTTTCAAAGTCCCGCGGCTTCCTGTTCCTGCTGCGCAGGCACAGTGTCCGGGACAGAGGGAGGCGTTTGTGTCGGTGTTGGCGCCTGTGCCGGCATTTCCGAAATAGAGGCAGTCCGGCTTTCCTCGTCCCACTCTACGCGGTAGCCGAGGCTCTCCGCCAAAAACCGGGTCGGGATCATGGTCCGGTCGTTTTCCGTATAAGCGGGCACGTCCAGTATAGTCTCCACACCGTTTACATAGGCCAGGTCGCTCCCGATCTGCAGTGTGACCGTATTGCCGCCCTGCGTGACTGTGACGGTCTGCGTCGCTTCGTCCCAGGCGACCTGCGCCTGCAAGCTCTCAAAGAAGAAACGCAGCGGAACCATCGTCCGGTCGTTTACGGTCTTTGCCGGCGTGTCAAACCCGAGCAGCCGGTCGCCCACCTGTACTTTTACATAGGTTTCGTCCGGTGCGTAGTCGAAGGTAAAGGTCTGGTAGCGGCAGTCGATGTAGATTTTCCCGTCCAGATACGTCACGTCTTGCAGCTCATAGAAGCTGTTCGGGAAGGCCAAGTCCGTCCAGTACACGCCGTCGCTCGACACGGACAGGATATTGGGCGTATCGGCGTCCGTGTAATACGACTTCCACGACTTGCGGTAATACAAAAGCCCACCCGCGGAGAACAGCTCCTGCGGTGCGCGGCTCTCATACTGGAGCTGGACGTCGCCGCCGCTGCCGCGCTGATAGAGCCGCCCATCCTTCCAGATAAACATCCCCGTATCATTCGGCGCGGCGAAGGTAACGCCGCTCTCCATCGGCGCAAAGCCGACCCCGTCTTCCGACTGGAACTGCTGCCCGTCAGCCTGGACATAGAGCACGCCGCCGCTATAGGAAAAGTCATCGATATAGGCCGGGAATTCCTGCTCCCGTATTAGATTCATGCTTTCGTCAAAGAAATAGACCTTGTTCTGCTCGTTGCGCGCCGCTACGTTCCACCCCAGCCCGTCCCAGCCGCAGAAGCGTCCGGCATAGCCGTCTTTTGTCTTAATGAGCGTGAAGTCGGCGCTGCGGTTGGCCAGCAGCATGGCCGCGCTGCCCGGCAGGGGCACATGCTGCCAGCATAGCGAGCCGGCATACCGGTAGAGCGAGCCGTTTTCCCATTTCATGTATGTATCGCCAGTATAGAAATAGTCCTTGTATTCATAAAACTCCGTATATGACGGAAGCGGTGTGGAGCCGGGGTCCTGCAAATATTTATACTCGTCGGCGCGCAGAATATTGACGATACCGCCGTAGCAGTTGGTCGGCAATATCACGTCAAGGATAAAGCTCTTCGTCTGCCCAGGAAGCACCTCCGTGCTGAACATGCAGTCTTCCTTTTTGTCCGGGTTGGTCCCCTTACAAAGTGCAAACGCGTCCGCCGTCGAGTGCGTATATGGATTTAAGATGTTGCCGTATTGGTCGCGCACAATAACGATGTTGCTCGACAGCGACGTCTCCAGTATGTAGTTGAGCGTCCGCGTCTTCGTGTCCAAATTAGTCACCGTCAAATTGTAGCGGTTTGTAACGCCGAAATTGCCGAGATTGAACTCATAGTCCACGTTCGGCGGGTTGTCCGGGTCAAGCGTATTCCCGTTGGGCGCGTTGGGCACATGCGTCGCCGCGTCCCACGGCATCCCGGGCTCGTAGCCGAGCGTATTGTGGTGGTAGATGTCGAACAGCCATATGTTGTTGCGCCCGCTCTGCGGGACGTCCGGCCCATAGTAGCCCAGCTTGGAATCGTCGCGGTACTCGAGCGTCAGCATATCAGAGCCTGCCGCGGCGTCCTTGCTGATACGGTACGCGTCGCGCGAGGGGTTGATATTCGTCATCCAGTAGGGCACGACGTTGCCGTCGTTATAGAACTGGTTGTACACCTTGACCGGAAGGTTTTCCCCGTTCGGCGTGTCCGCGTCAATCACGACCTCCAAACCGGCCTCCACCATCGGGAGAGACTGCGTCTCAATCCCTTTCACGGACGTATCGTTATAGTATTTGCCCGGCGCAGCGTCCGGGTCATGATAGCTCCGGTCGTTTAATATGCCGTAGTGTTTCAGCCCCGCAAAGTTAACGTCCACGCTGCCCGACTCGATCGTAAAGTCGACCAGCATGTTAAAGGTCATGTGCGGCCGCACCACGGAATAGTTGTAGATGTATTTCCCGACCCAGTCGCGCTCGCCCTTTTTGAGCGCGATGGTCTTTGGCAGGCCGGTTTCCCCGGCAAACGGCACGCTCTGGGCGTATTGGTTGAGCGTTTTGATGTTCACGCCCAGATAGTCCGACCATACCGGGATACAGTCCCACGCTTCCTCCCCGCGCGGCAGGTAAAACCCGGCCGAACAGATGGTAATCACGCTGTCCTCCTGCGCCACAAATTCGATATCCGCCTCAATATCGAACATGTTCCAGTTGTAGAAGCAGTAAAACACCGAGTAGTTGTCCGGCGCGAGCGCTTCGTTCTTCAGCAGATAGGTCGCATTGGGGTTTTCAATGGTAGAGAGGTCCGACTCGCGTACAAATTCAGGGTTGTTACAGTATATCCACTGCCCGCCGCCCGTTTTTTCAAACTCGACCTCGATCGGCGGCTGCTGGGCCGAAGCCGCAGTCCCGAAACAAAACACAAGGGACAAAAACAAAACCACGATGCTGAGTTGTTTACACACGAGCAGTCCCCCTTATCAAATTGCTATCCGTTTCCTGTATACAGTTTACCACGGCTGAAAGGGGGGTACAATCCATTTACAGAAATGTTAGGAAAGTGTCGGAAATGCGTTACCATATTTTAATCAGAATTTCATAAACGCGCAAAAAAAGCGCCCGCATTACCTGCGGGCGCCCGTATCGCTACAGCCTGCCGTGAGGGGGGAGGCTGGGTAGCGCGCTTTATTTGTAAAGCTCTGCCTTGCCGATGTCGTTGAACAGGTTCATCTTGAATTCGATGACCTTCTTCATTTCCTCGATGCACGGCGGGTCGATCGTGTTCGGCTCGCGCCAGTCGGGGTTCTCCGCCAGTACTTCGCGGTACTTCTGGTAGAACGCCTCCTTGATATCGCTGGAAATGTTGATTTTTGAAATACCAATCTTAACCGACTCTGCAATCTCCTTGTCCGGGTTGCTGGAGCCGCCGTGCAGCACGAGCGGGATGTTGACCGTATCGCGGATGGTCTTGAGCAAATCGAGCTTGAGCTCCGGCTTTTTATCCTTCGGATAAATGCCGTGCGCCGTACCGATTGCGACCGCAAGCGTGTCGATACCTGTCTTTTCTACAAAGTCCTTTGCCTGCGCCGGGTCGGTGTAGATGATTTCGTCTGCGCCGCCCTCATAGGAGTTGCCCACGTTGCCAATCGTACCGAGCTCCGCCTCAACGGAAACATTCAGCGGGTGCGCCACTTCAACGACCTTCTTCGTGATCGCCACATTGTCCTCGTACGCCATATGCGACGCGTCGATCATAACCGAGGTAAAGCCGCAGCGGATTGCACGCAGCACTTCTTCAAACTTGCCGCCGTGGTCGAGATGGATAACCATCGGCACGCGCGACTTGTGCGCCTCGTCGATACACGTCTTGATAAAGCTGTCGCCCAAAAACTCCAGCTCCGTCGGGTGGATGGCGAGAATCACCGGCGCATTCTTTTCGTTTGCGCTCTCGATCACGCCGCGCAGGATCGACCCGCTGCCGATATTAAAGGCCGGCACTGCAAATTCGTTCTTGTCTGCTACTGCGAGCAGCTCTTTCATATTCATCAGCATAATAAATTCCTTCCTTTCACACGCTTTTTATTCTTTGCGGGCCTTGCCGTTTGAGCCCGCAAGCCTTATATAGTACCGCACCAACTCAGAGCTGTCCTGTTCCACCTGATGGATCAGGTCGAAATAGTTGATCTGCGGATTGTCTTTGAGAATCTTCGCCGTCGCGTCGCGGTTGGCGTTCATAAAGTCGCAGCCGACGTTGATCTTATTGATACCGTTTGCAACCGAAGCGCGGATGTTCTCCTCGCCGGAGCCGGAGCCGCCGTGCAGCACGAGCGGCGCGCCCGTCAGCTCTTTGATTTTTTTGAGCCGCTCAATGTCGAACTTCGGCACCATGCCGTCCGGGTAGTTGCCGTGCGACGTACCAATCGAGACCGCCAGCGCGTCG
>DVOF01000238.1 GCA_018713805.1 Candidatus Aphodoplasma excrementigallinarum
CGCATACAGCGCCGTGCGCAAATTCCCGATATGCATATAGCCGGTCGGGCTCGGCGCGAAGCGTGTCCGAACCTTTTTTGCCATTGTAAAATCCTCCTAAAAAGTTGATATGTATATTATACGGCTTGGGACAAACAATGTCAATTATTAGTTTATTGGATACGCTGGTCAATGCCATTTACTTCAGCCGCTCAAGAATGCCGCAGGTCGCCGTGCAGCCAAATCTTGTCACGCCGAGCTTGCGTACCTCGATTGCGCGCTCGAGTGTGCGGACGCCGCCGGCCGCCTTGATTTTGATGTTCGGCGCCGCATACTGGCGCATCAGCTTCAAATCCTCGTCCGTCGCGCCGCCGGTGCCGTAGCCTGTGGAGGTCTTTACGTAGTCTGCGCCGACTTTGTTACAGATTTCGCATGCTTTTATGATTTCCTCCCGGCTCAGATAACAATTTTCAAAGATTACCTTGACTAAGACGTTGTTTGCATGGGCAAGGTTGATGACCGCCTGCAAGTCGTCTGCAACATAGTCGTACTCGCCCGAGCGGAGCTTGCCGATGTTCAGCACCACGTCCAGCTCGACCGCCCCGTTTTCAATGGCTTCCGCGCTTTCTGCGACCTTTGTCTTTGTCGTCGTCGTACCGTGGGGGAACCCGATCACCGTGGTGAGCAGGACGTCGCTCCCCGCAAGGATTTTCCGGCACAGGGGCAAATCGGACGGACGCACACACACGGACGCGACCTTGTATTCCTTTGCAAGGTTGCACCCGTCAATGATATCCTGGTCGGTCAGCGTGGGCTTCAGGAGAGAATGATCGATCATTGCGGCAATTTCTTCGTAGGTTACCATAGGACAACACACTCCGTTTCTAAATTTTTAAATTTGTTTTCATGTATCATGGATAACGCCTTTTAAAAAGGCAGTATCATTACTGATTTTTCCGGAAAAGACATAGATGTCGCCGCGGTACAGCGTTGTTTCGTACCAGAGGGGCTGTTTGTTTTCCAAAAATCCTGTGCTTTTGATGCAAAAGCACGCAGTGCTGGACGGAATGCCGAGCAGGCCGGCCTCTTTTGCACCGGGCGTCACAGCAGAAATAGTCTGATCAGCCGATTTGATTTTAAGATGCGTTTTGCGCTCAATCAACGTATAGAGCGACTGGCGCAGCTGCGCCGCTTCCAGAGATGGGATCAGATTGGAACGCAGGTAACGCTTTTCATAGATTACCGGAACCGAATCGGCATACCGCAGTCGTTCGAAGTAGTAGATGGGCTCGCCCTCCTCCGGCTTGAGCGAGGCGCGTATTGCGGGCGGCAGACTGTCGGCTGCGACTGCGTCGAAGACGAGCACCTTTGTCGAGGGCGCTTTACCAGCTTCCTCCGCCTTTGCAGAAAAGCTGATCAGCTGCGAAAGGTCGTACTGGAGCGGCTTATCGGCAATAAAGGTTCCTACGCCCTTTTTATAGACCAAAACCCCCTCTGTCACGAGCGAGCAGATGGCCTTGTTTGCCGTGGCGCGGCTGACGTCATACCTGCTGCATATTTCCCGTTCGGACAAAAAGCGGTCGCCGGAAACGAGCCCCTCTTCCGCGATGATCGCTTTCAAAATTGTATTAAGCTGTTGGTAGACCGGCTGGCGCACGATTTTATCCGGTGGCATAAAAACCCCTTCTTTTCTCATTGTGGTATTGTGGCTAAGCCACATAGCCATTGTAGCAGAAGCTGCCAGGGCTGTCAAGTTTTTTGTGCAATGAATTGAAATCGAAATGCTGTTTATGATATACTATACATAAAGCCGCGCTTTTATGATGATTGCGTCATGGCGGCGGTTTGTGGAGCGTTTAATAAGTTGGGCCGTAAAACCAAAGGTGTTGCTATGTTTGATTTAAAAAAGCAGCTGAAGAACCTTCCGGACCAGCCGGGGGTTTATCTGATGCATGATAAGGACGACAAAATCATATATATCGGTAAGGCGAAGGTGCTCAAAAACCGGGTGCGCCAGTATTTTATAGCGTCGAAGAACCATACAGCGAAGGTGCGGGCGATGGTGAGCCACATCGCATGGTTCGAGTATATTGTGACCGACTCCGAGCTGGAGGCGCTTGTGCTGGAGTGCAACCTAATCAAAAAGCATAAGCCGCACTACAATATCCTGCTCAAAGACGACAAGCACTACCCCTATATCAAGGTAACGATGAATGAGCCGTACCCGAAGCTTGGCGTGACACGCGTGATGAAAAACGACGGCGCGCGCTACTTTGGGCCGTACACAGGCATGTCGGTCGTGCGCGGCACGCTGGACGTCATCAAGCGGATTTTCCTGATTCCGACCTGCAAGCGGGAGTTCCCGCGCGACATTGGGAAGGGGCGGCCGTGCCTCAACTATCAGATTCATAAGTGCTTTGCCCCCTGCACGGGGCAGGTGCCGCAGGAGGATTACCGCGCAGTGTTTACGCAGATATGCAGCTTTTTGGAAGGGCGGCAGGACGAGCTGACGCATCTGTTAGAGGAAAAAATGGAGAAAGCCGCCGCTGCGCTGGAGTTTGAACGGGCGGCGGAATACCGCGACCAGCTTGCAGCACTGCGTGCGGTGACGCAGAAGCAGAAGATCGTCAGCGACAGGATGGCGAACCAGGATATTGCGGCGTTTGCGTGCTACGACGACAAGGCATTTATCGACATTTTCTTTGTCCGCGGCGGCCGCGTGACCGGGCGGCAGAGCCACCGCATCGACGGCGTAGGCGAGATGAGCGACGCGGAGATCATGGGCGAGTTTTTAAAGCGGTTTTATGCGGGCGCGGCCTACATCCCGGACGAACTGATCGTCCAGTGCGACATCGAGGAACGCGACTTGTTTGTGGAATGGATGAGCGCGCGGCTTGGGCATAAGCTGATATTTACGGTGCCGCAGCGGGGCGACAAGTCCTCGCTCATTAAAATGGCGCTCAAAAATGTGGAGCTGAGCATCGGTAACTATAAGCTGGACCAGCTCAAAAAGGAGTCGCAGGCCGGCACGCTCGCCAAATTGCAGGAGTACCTTGCCCTTCCGGCGCTGCCAAACCGGATTGAGAGCTACGACATCTCGAACATTGCCGGGACGAGCAATGTCGGCGTGATGGTCGTGTTTAAAAACGGCGTTCACGACGCGTCGCTCCACCGCAAATTCCAAATCCGCTCGTTTGAGGGGCAGGACGACTACATGGCGATGGCGGAGGTGCTGACGCGGCGACTGGGCCGCGCGGCAAATGAGGAAGATAAAATCGCACAAGGGGTTTTGGAGCGGGAAAAGGCGAAGTTTTTGCCCCTGCCCGACCTGATTCTGCTCGACGGCGGCAAGGGCCACGTCCACGCGATTGCAAAGGTTTTAGAGCAGGCGGGCGTTTCGATCCCGCTGTGGGGCATGGTCAAGGACGATAAGCACCGTTTCCGTGCCCTGACGGACGGCGAGCGGGAGGTTACGCTGCCCAAAAATTCCGACGCGTTCCGGCTGGTCGGCACGGTGTCGGAGCAGGTACACGAAACGGCGATCCGCTACCACACCAAACTGCGCGGGAAAAAGGGCCTCGCCTCGGAGCTGTCGAATATCGAGGGCATTGGGGAAACGCGGCGCAAGCGGCTGATGAAGCATTTTAAGTCGATTAACAGCATTGCGCAGGCGGGCGTGGACGAACTGGTTGCGGCAGGGCTGGACAAACGCTCTGCGCAGAATGTATATGACTATTTCAATTGAGGATAAGGAAGGAGCGGTGCAGGTGCAGCTTGGGTTTGAGCGGCATACAAAAGGAGAACTTGCCTATTATACCGTGCCGGCGCTGGAGCGCACCGGCCTGGTGCGCCATTGCTTTACAACGCGGCGCGGCGGGGTCAGCACCGGGGAAACGGCGACGCTGAACCTGGGGTTCCGCCGCAAGGATACGTACGAGAACGTCCGGCGCAACTACGAGATTGTGTGCAGCGCTATCGGGATGAAGGCGGAGAATCTCGTGCTGTCGAACCAGGTACACGATAACCGCGTCCGTGTCATTACGCGCACCGACTGTGGGAAGGGTATCACGCGCGAGAGTGATATCGTAGGGATTGACGCGCTTGTTTGCGCCGAGATAGGCGTTCCGTTTGTCGTGTTCTGCGCCGACTGTGTCCCGGTATTTTTCCTCGACCCGGTGCGGCGCGTTGCCGCGCTTGCACACTCGGGTTGGCGCTCCACGGTGAAAAACATCTCCGGTGAGGTGCTGGCGGTTATGCGGCGGGAGTTTGGCTGCGGCATGGGCGACGTTTTGTGCGCGGTCGGGCCGTCGATCGGGCCATGCTGCTTTGAGGTGGACGGCGACGTGGCAGAGCAGTTCCCGGCGCGGTTTACAGAGCAGCGCGGGGCAAAGTACCACGTCGATCTCTGGGGCGTAATCCACGCCCAGCTCCGGGACGCCGGGGTAAGAGAGGATAACATCACGCTGGCAGGCATTTGCACCTGCTGCAACGGGGACGAGTTTTTTTCAAACCGGGCCCATAAAGGGAAAATCGGCCTGATGGGGGCCTTTTTGGAACTGAAGTGAGCATAGGATAAGGAAGATGAGGATGAAACGAATTTGTGCGGCTGTTTTGATTTTGATATTGACGCTTTGCGCCTGCTCGGGCCAGCAGCAGGGCGATGAGCCGGGTGTGACGCCGGCGCCTGCGGCAACGGAAGGCGGGACGCTCAGCGTCGGGGTGTATAATTTCGATACGTACAACCCGATTGCGACGCAGTCGCAGTCTATGACGCAGGTGAGCGCGTTTATCTACGACGGGCTGATGCGGAAAAACAGCGACTATACCATGTCGCCGTGCCTGGCAGAGAGCTATACGGTATCGGACAATGGGCTGACGTATACCTTTTCCCTCCGGCAGGACGTGACGTGGCACGACGGGAGCGGCTTTGACGCCAACGACGTGGATTATACCATACGGATGATACAGGAGCTGGACAGCAGCCCCTATAAAGACCGGCTGGCGAATGTGTCCGCTGCCCGGCGCGCGGACAAGTATACGTATATCATCACCCTGCGCGAGGCAAACGCCGGTTTTATCAACCTGATGGATTTCCCGATCATCAAGAACGGGACGGACTGCACCGAAGGGCTGAAGGAATATATCCCGGTCGGCACAGGCGCGTACCAGTATACGCCGTCGGATATGAGCCGCTCGCTCCGGCTGGTGCGCAACGAAAATTATACGGCGGGCGAGAAGCCCCTGATAGAGGAAGTAATTATCAAGCAGGTGCCGGACAAGGCTGCCCTGACAACGGCGCTTGAGGTGCGGGAGGTGAGCGCCGTCCCCTTTACGGCGCAGGAGCTGATGAACTATAACCCGCGGGGGAACCTCTACAC
>DVOF01000239.1 GCA_018713805.1 Candidatus Aphodoplasma excrementigallinarum
GAGGAGTACTACGATGAGGATGAACTCATCACGAACGATTACTATGACGAGCCGGAGGAGGAAGAGGTCGTTTCGAGCGGGTTTGGCCGGAAGAACAAGGTAGTCAATATCCACGCGACGACACAGCTTAAAGTGGTTGTCATGCAGCCGGAGAGCTTTGAGGATGCGCGCGGCATTGCCGACCATCTCAAGACGAAGAAGCCGGTCATCATCAACCTCGAATGCCTCGAAACCGATGTGGCAAGGCGGGTAGTCGATTTCCTCAGCGGCGCTGTGTATGGGCTGGACGGCAATATCCAGAAGGTTTCGGCTGGGATCTTTTTGATTGCGCCGTACAATGTCAGCATTATGGGTGATTTTAAAAATGAACTGAAGAACAAAGGCCTGTTCAACTGGTGAGAGGCCGCGGCCTATGGAAAGGAAAGGGAACCTATAGTTGGCAATGATTAAGCTTGTGTTGACCTATCTGGCAAATGCGGTGATGCTGCTGATTATTATCCGGTGTATCCTGTCGTGGATACCGGGGCTGCAAAACCGGTTTGTACAGATTGTGTACAACCTGACGGAGCCGCTGCTGGCTCCTGTCAGAAAGATGATTGGTAAATTTACGGGCGGCAGGCCAATGGTGATTGACCTATCGCCTATTGTTGTATTTTTAATTATCGAGATTTTGATCGTTCCTGCCATCCGCGCGCTGTAAGCTGTATGGAGCGGGGAAGGAGAAACAGAACGTGGATAAGAAGATACTTTCACAGGTCAGCGACGAACAGAAGCGGCTGGCCATTTCCAAAATCATTGATACGGCCAATTTAGCCTCAAAGCATTTTGAGGCTAAATTTTCACATTTTTTAGACCCGGCAACGGTTTATTTTGTTCAAAGGTATCTGCATTTTGACGCAGATTTACAGGTGCGGCTCTGGGGCGGATACGAGGGCGCGGAGCGGCAGGTCCTGTGCTGTGCGCCCGAATGGGCGGAGGTGAGCGAGGAGGCTTTTCCGATATCTTGCATTAAGGCGCAGGGGTCGGCGTTCCATACGCTGTCGCATCGCGACTATCTGGGTGCGCTGATGGGGCTTGGCATTACGCGTGAGCAGATCGGCGATATCGCGGTGGAAGAAGGCGCGGCCTATATTTTCTGCAAGGCGGACATCGCCGCCTATATCTTACAAAATTTGCATAAGGTTGGTGCGGACGGCGTCAAACTGATGCAGATTGCGTGCGCGGACGCCGCCATAGCGGAGGAGCAAGGGACGGAAACGACGATAACCGTGGCGTCGCTGCGGCTCGACGCGGTTTTGGCGGGCGCGCTGAATATCTCGCGGGCGGCGGGGGCAGAATTGGTCAAATCGTGCAGGGTGCAGGTGAATTTTGAGCCGTGTGTAAATTTATCGCGGATTTTGTCGTGCGGGGACTTGATTTCCGTGCGTGGATTTGGTAGACTAAAGATTAGGAAAATTGAGGGAACGTCCAGGAAAGGGCGTACCTTTGTCCGCGTTATCCGGTATGCCTGAGGGTATGAACCGGGCGAAAAAGAAATACAATACATAAGGAGGAACTGTCTATGCTTACGCCGCTGGATATTGAGAACAGGGAATTTAAAAAGACAATGGGCGGATACAACCGCGACGACGTGGAAGACTTTATGAGCCTGCTTTTGGTGGACTATGAAAAGCTGTATAAGGAAAACCTTGCGTCGCGTGATAAAATTGCGTCGCTAAGCGAGGCGGTGGAGCATTATAAAGGGCAGGAGGAAACGATGCAAAACGCCATTTTGGCGGCGCAGAAGGCGGCGGACTCGCTCGCGAAGACGGCGAACGACCAGGCCGACCTGATTATCCGTGAGGCAAAGGCAAAAGCGGCGGAGATCATCCGCGAGGCAAATGCAGAAATTGCAAAGCTGGAGTCAAAGTATGCGGAGATGAAACAGCAGGTCGAGAGCTATAAAATGCGTGTGAGCGCGATCATCAAGTCCCAGCTCGATATCCTGGACGACCTGAGCGCCGAGAGCGGCGCGCCCATAAGCAATGAATAGAAAGGACGAAGAGAGAATGTCGGAAAAAGAGAAGAACTATAACGCAACGATAAAGCTGCCGTCGACGGGCTTCCCGATGCGCGGGAACCTCCCGCAGAGGGAGCCGGAGCTCATTAAAAAGTGGGAAGACGAGCGGATTTATTATAAAATGATTGACAAAAACCGCGGCAACCAGAGCTATATCCTGCATGATGGGCCGCCGTACGCGAACGGCGACATCCATATCGGGCACTCGCTCGATAAAATCCTGAAGGATTTTGTCATCAAATATAAAAATATGCGTGGGTTCTTCGCACCGTATGTGCCCGGGTGGGACACGCATGGGCTGCCGATTGAGCAGCAGGCGATCAAAAAGCTTGGTATTAACCGTCACGAGGTCGGACCGGTCAAGTTCCGGCAGGCGTGCCGCGAGTTTGCGACCAAGTATGTCAGCAACCAGAAGGAGCAGTTCAAGCGGCTCGGTGTGCTGGGCGATTGGGACCATCCTTATATGACGTATACAAACGACTTTGTTGCAAAGCAGATCGAGATTTTCGGCGAGATGGCGGAGAAAGGGTTGATTTATAAGGGGTTAAAGCCGGTTTACTGGTGCCCCAAATGCGAGACGGCGCTTGCTGAGGCGGAGATCGAATATGCTGAGGACAAGACAAAGTCCATTTATGTAAAATTTGCAGTAAAGGACGATAAGGGCAAGTTTGCCGGTCTGGAGAACGTCTATTTCGTGATCTGGACGACGACGACCTGGACGCTGCCGGGCAACGTGGCAATCTGCCTGAACCCGGACTTTGACTATGCGGCGATCAAGGTAAATAATGGCGAAACGTACATTGTGGCAAAGGAACTGATCGACAGCGTATGCGCTGCGACCGGGATTGAAAGCTATGAGATCGTGGGCGAATACTTGGGCCGCGACCTCGAGTATATTACGTGCCAGCACCCGTTCATTGACCGGGAGTCGCTCGTGATTTTGGGCGACCACGTTACGCTTGACGCTGGTACAGGCTGTGTCCACACTGCGCCGGGTCACGGCGTGGAGGACTATATTGCGTGCCTGAATTACGACGTGGAGACCGTTGTACCCGTAGATGCACGGGGCTACCTCAACGAACTGGCCGGCGAGTTTGAAGGGCTGTATTACGCGGATTCCAATGAGAAGATTTTGGATAAGCTACGCGAGACAAACAGCTTGCTTGCGGCGGTGGAGATCATCCACCAGTACCCGCACTGCTGGCGCTGTGACGACCCGATCATCTTCCGCGCGGCGGAACAGTGGTTTGCGTCGGTCGATAAGATCAAAGATGCGGCTGTTGAGGCGATCAATCAGGTAAAATGGATACCCGCATGGGGCCAGGACCGCATCACGTCGATGGTGCGCGACCGCAACGACTGGTGTATCTCGCGTCAGAGAATGTGGGGCGTTGGTATTCCGATTTTCTACTGTAAGGAATGTGGGAAAGAGCTGATTAACCGCGAGACGATTAAGCGGATTGCCAATGTAGTGCGGGAGCAGGGTTCGGATGCGTGGTATGCGCTGGATGCAAAGGAAATACTGGGCGACGGTTTCAAATGTGAGGCTTGCGGCTGCACCGAGTTTACTAAGGAAAAGGACATCATGGACGTGTGGTTTGACAGCGGCTCGTCGCATATTGCCGTATGCGAGAACCATCCCGATTTGACCTGGCCGCCGGACTTGTATTCGGAAGGGCAGGACCAGTACCGCGGCTGGTTCCAGTCGTCGCTTCTGACAAGCGTTGCGACGCGCGGCCGTGCGCCGTACAGCGAGGTGCTGACGCATGGGTTCGTAGTGGACGGCGAAGGGAAAAAGATGTCCAAGTCGAAGGGCAATTCTGTTTCGCCGATGGAAATCGTGAAAAAATACGGCGCGGAAATCCTGCGGCTGTGGGTTGCGTCGTCTGACTTCAAGAGCGATATCCGTATTTCGGATGATATGCTCAAGCAGCTTTCCGAGGGCTACCGCAAAATCCGCAATACGGCGCGGTATATTTTGGGGAATCTTTCCGACTTTGACCCGAATACGGACATGGTCGAGTATAAGGATATGCTCGAGCTGGACCGCTGGGCGCTGATGCGCTTGAACGACGTGGTGAAGAAGTCGATCGCGGCGTATGATGCGTACGAATATTACGTGCTTTACCATGCGGTGCATAACTTCTGCGTGGTTGATATGAGCAGTTTCTATCTCGATATTATTAAAGACCGGCTTTATACCGAAGAGGCGGGTGGCCTGAAGCGGCGCAGCGCGCAGAGCGCGATGTACCGCATCCTCGACACGCTGGCGCGTCTGCTTGCACCGGTACTGGCCTATACGACGGAGGAAATCTGGTCGTATTTGCCGCACCTTACGTCGCACGACACGGAAAGCGTGCTGTTCAACAGCATGCCGGAGTACGATGCGCAGCTCGTGGATGATGCGCTGGCGGAAAAGTGGGATAAGGTCATTGCAATCCGTGCAGACGTGCTCAAGGCGTTGGAAGAGGCGCGTGCAGAGAAAGTAATCGGCCAGTCGCTTGCGGCGGATATTACGGTTTATGCAGACGAAAAGACGAAGGGCTTTTTGTCGGAGATGAAGGACGAACTTGCGACGATATTCATTGTGTCGCGTGTTGCGCTTGCGGACATGGCGGACGCACCAGCGGGCGCGGTGGAAGGCGAGATTGTTAAGACGCTGGTTGCGCCGGCGGCTGGCGAGAAGTGCGAACGCTGCTGGATTTATACCGACGACATCGGCAGCGACGCGGCGCACCCGACGCTTTGCGCGCGTTGTGCCGGCGTAGTGTCCAAGATAGAAGAATAATAAGCGGGCAGATGATTGGGAAGGCAGGGGTCTGCCTTCCCTTCGCTTTGCCTGTTTACAGTTTGGATGGGACGTCTATGGGGATAGATTATCTTGAAACAAAAGAGTTTTCAGCAGGGCAATTAGAAGAACTGTTTTTGTCCGTTGGATGGGATTCTGGAAAATACCCGGATAAACTGGTTCGTGCCATGCGGCGCTCCTCACATGTGATATCCGCATGGGACAATGGCCGGCTCGTAGGGCTGCTGCGCAGCCTTGACGACGGGGAAACGGTTGCATTCCTGCATTATCTGCTGGTGCATCCGGCGTATCAGGGCAGGCACATTGGCGCGGGTTTGATGGAGCGTATGCTTTGTAAATATACGGATATGCTCCACATCAAAATCATGCCTTCCGACCCAAAAACAATACCGTTTTATCAAAAATTTGGATTTCGGCAATATGAAAACTATACGGCTATGGAAATTATGCGGCTGTAAAAATGGATAGCAGTTGTCAAACAGGAAATGGAGTATCATTATGCAAAACCTTCATCTTGATTTTGGAAAAAGAAGCTATGATATCGTAATCAGCGATTCCTTTGCAGAGTTCCCGCGCGCGTTTTCGGCGGTGTGCGGCGGCAAGGTGCTGATCGTGACGGATTCAAATGTTGCGCCGCTGTATCTGGACGAGGTGCGGCGGCTGTTATACTGCGCGGGGTTCAGCCGGGAAGGCACGGCCGACCTCGTTATAGAAGCGGGCGAGCAGAGCAAGAACATGGACATGCTGCAAACGATTTATGACGCGTGTATCCGCTGCGGGCTGGACCGTAAAAGCACAATTCTTGCGCTGGGCGGCGGCGTAGTCGGCGACATGGCGGGCTATGCGGCGGCGACGTATATGCGCGGCGTCCGGTTTGTGCAGGTTCCGACGACGCTTTTGGCACAGACGGACAGCAGTGTGGGCGGCAAGGTCGGGATCGACTATGCCGGGGTGAAAAATATTGTCGGCGCTTTCAAGCAGCCCGCGCTTGTATATATCAACACAAATACGCTCAAATCGCTCCCGAGGCGGGAGATTTCTGCCGGTATGGCGGAGGTTATCAAATACGGCGTCATCAAAAACGCCGCGTTTTTGGAGTATCTGGACGAAAAGCGCGACAAGGTCAATGCGCTCGATGCGGAAACGATGCAGACGGTGATTTACAACTGCTGTGCCGTCAAGGCCGCCGTCGTCCAGCAGGACGAAACGGAGACCGGCCTGCGCGCTATCTTAAACTTTGGGCATACGGTCGGCCACGGGATTGAAAGCGCGAAGGACTTCGCGCTGCTGCATGGCGAATGCGTTGCGCTCGGCATGCTCGCCGCGCTGGACATTGCGCTGGGGCGCGGGTACGTCAGCGAAGCGGATTTGGACAAGTGCCGGAACCTGTTGCGCGCTTACGGCCTTCCGGAAAAGACGGGCGGAGTCAGCATAAAGCAGGTGCTCGAATATATGAAAAACGATAAAAAGAAGGAAAACGGCAGCCTGCGCTTTGTTTTGCCGCGCCCGGTGGGGGTGGCGGACGTCTATAACGACGTGACGCAGGCAGAGCTTGTGCATGCGGTTGAAACGGTACTGGAATAATAGAGATTAAGGCGGTTGTGGCATGATATTGTATTGCTTACTGGGCATATTGCTGGTCGCGGCGGACCAGCTTACGAAATACTGGGCGAAAAACGCCCTTGCAAATGGAGCCACGGTGGACTTTATCCCGCATGTGATGGACTTTGCCTATGTGGAGAACCGCGGCGCAGCGTTTGGGATTTTGCAGGATACGCGCTGGCTGCTGATAGGCATGACGGTCGTTGTGCTGGGCGTCATCCTGGTTTTTGCATGGAAGTCGAAAAAGCGGCATCCGGTGTTTCTTTTGTCGGTTGCGCTTATTTTTGCCGGCGGGATTGGGAATTTGATTGATCGGCTGTTTTTCGGCTATGTCACGGACTTTTTGCATTTGCTTTTTATGGAGTTCCCGTGCTTTAACCTTGCGGATGTATGCGTCTGCGTGGGCGGCGCGCTGATTGTGATTTATCTGCTGTTTTTGGACAAACCGGCGCAGGCAGAGAAAAAGGTGGAGTCCGATGAATGAAACGATTTATTTAACTGTGGGGCAGGACGACGGGGGCAAGCGGCTCGACGCATTTGTGGGCGGCGCTGCCCCTTCTTTGTCGCGCTCGCATGCGGCAAAACTGATTGAGGCGGGCTATGTCATCCGGGACGGGGAAGCCCTTAACAAAAAATATAAGGTGCAGGTCGGCGAGCAAATCTGCGTTAAAGTCCCGCCGGCACAGGAGTACAGCGTGGAGGCGCAGGCGATCCCGCTCGACATCGTGTACGAGGACGACGACCTGCTCGTAATCAACAAGCCGCAGGGCATGGTTGTCCATCCTGCGCCGGGGAACTATGACGGAACGCTCGTCAATGCGCTGATGGAGCATTGCAAGGGGTCGCTCTCCGGCATAAACGGCGTTATGCGCCCGGGAATCGTACACCGGATCGATAAGGATACGTC
>DVOF01000240.1 GCA_018713805.1 Candidatus Aphodoplasma excrementigallinarum
ATATAATACTAAATGTAGTATTGTAACTTTGTGACGACAGTATTTCATAAAGGGGGTGCGGATAAAAAACAGGTTCTGGGGCCGGGGATTTTATTTTTTGATTTGATATAGAGGACCGTGAAGGACGAAAGAGATAAAGGAGGAACGGGAATGAAAAAGACACTTGCACTCTTTATGGCATGTGCCATGATGCTGAGCTGCGCTGTCGCGGCCGGCGCGGCGAGCTTTTCCGACATGGCGGGGGCGAACTGGGACTGGGCACGCGACACGGTGTATGAGCTTGCTGACCAGGGGATCATCCGGGGATACTCGGACGGGACGTACCAGCCGAACAACAGCGTGACAAACCAGGAGGCGTTCACCCTGTTTGCAAGGATCGTGGGCGTCAATGACGCAGTCAACGAAGCGGCGGTTGCGGCGGCGCAGGAGCAGTATGCGGATGTGGCTGCAAGGTATAATACATATGCGACAAAGGAACTCTGCTTCATGCTCTACCGGGGGATTTTCACCGAGGCGGAGCTTGACGCTTATTTGAGCGAGGCGACGAAGAATAACGAGCTGCTGCGGCATGAGGCGGCGGTTCTGATTACAAAGGTAATGGGCGGCGAGGAAGAAGTCAAAAACACCGTGATGTATGTGTTTGACTATGTGGACGCCAACGAGATTCCGGCTGAGTCGAAGGGCTATGTTGACTTTGTGAGCCGGAAGGGGATCATGCAGGGCATGGAGGACAACAAGTTCTCCCCAAACACGAGCGTGACGCGCGCACAGGTTGCGATCATGCTGAAAAAGACGATGGATGTAATGAGCCTGAGCCATGCGAGCGGGACGATCTCGGACGTGAATGCGTCGGCAAGGAGCTTTGTGCTCAATGGAAACACCTACACGGCGACGGACCGGACGGGAATCAACCTTGACGGGCAGCACGTGTCATTTGACGCGCTGGAAAACGGCGACGAGGTTGTTGTCACGACTGACTATCAGGGCTTATGGGCGATTGATGCAACATCCGGCGTCCCGGCCACGACCGAGACGGTGACCGGCGTGTTTAACGGGTCGCTGACGGATACGCGCGGCACGTTTTTGAAGGTGTACGACCTTGAGGAGGGCGTTTCCTCGGTGCAGGATTACCAGCTGTCGCCAGACGGCGTAACGTATACGTATGAGGGCAAGCTATCGGCGATCTTATCAAATTTTTCGATCGGCGATCTGGTGACGCTGACAATTACGAACGGGCAGGTGACTGCGGTTTCGGGCGAGCCGAAGGTCAAAACAGTGACGGGCGCATATGTTTCAGAAATGGGGGTTTCGCCCGCGGCCACGATTACGATCACACACGCAGACGCGGCGTATGACGGAAAAGTCTATACCATATCTGGCAGCGTTTATGTCAGCAGAAACGGCAGGACGGCGAGCCTGCGCGACATTTTGCCGGGTGACAAAGTGGACTTGGAGCTGGAGTACGGCGTTGTGACGGAGATTTCGGCGACGTCGCGCTCGAGCACGGCGACCGGCACGATTACGGAAATTACGATTGGGACAAATACGTCGGGGATTGAACTGGATATCAACGGAGTAACGGAGTCCTATGTGATTGTCCGCGATACGGAAATCTATGTGAACGACGAGGTGGGCACACTCTACGACCTTCGTCTGGGCGACTCTGTGACGGTGAATATTGAGAGCGACGCGGTTACCCGGCTGACGGTCCGGTCCGTCGCGCAGGTGGAGACCATGACGGGGACGGTTGAAGTCGTAAATGTTTCGTACGGGTTTATCAGCATGAACGTGACGGATACGGCGGGCAATGTGACGACGCAGCAGGTATTTGTAAAGGATGGCGCGTCGATCATCGGTACCGACGGCGGAACGCGCAAGACCCTTTCCGACATCAAGGCTGGGGATACGATCCTTGTCAAGGGCGCAATGAACATGGGCGCGTTTGAGGCGACAAGCATTGTAATCCTGTAAAAGACAACTGAAAACGGCCGTGGCGACGCGGCCGTTTTTTTATAAGGTGGACAGATCGAAAGGGGGAAATAGTTATGAAACGAGTTCTATGTACATTGCTGGCGGTTCTGCTGGCGTTTGGACAAGTGCTGGACTTATCAGCAAATGCTGAACAGACGGAAATTACGATAAAGCTGGACGGGGAAACGCTTACCTTCGACCAGCAGCCGATTATGCAGCAAGACCGCGTGCTGGTTCCCATGCGGGTCATCTTTGAAGCATTGGGATGCACCGTCGGCTGGGAAGAGTCGACGCGCACCGCGTCGGCGGAGAAGGACGGCGTGGCGATATACCTGCAAATTGGCAATGAGATCATGTACCGGAACGGGGAGGAGGTTTTGCTCGACGTTGCGCCCTGCCAGGTCGGCGACCGTACGCTTGTGCCCATCCGCGCCGTCAGCGAGGCGCTCGGCGCAAGCGTGACGTGGGAACAATATGCAAATTGTGTGACGATTTTTTCGGCTGAATACCAGGAGAATCCGCCTCTTGAGTTACAAACGGCGTATCTGGATTGCATTGGGAAAAAGCCGGCGGAGGTAGCGGCAGTCTTTGGTCCGGTAGCGGGCGTAGAAGGGCCGGTACAGTCGGCTATGTTCCGCCACCGCGACAGCGGGAGCGATGTATGGTTCGAGTACGATGGGGCGCGCCCGGGAGAGGATGGACAAATCGTGCCGACAGACGGCGCGGTATGTATCAGCATCCGCGCCCCGCTCAGTGTATTTTTGCCGGGGGTGCCGGAACGCCTGTCTGAAGGGGAGGCTGCGCTCTACTTCGGCGAGCTGCATTTGGAGTATGTCGCGTTTATGGATCGGGAGGCGCTTGTGCACACGGGCGATAAGTACACGGTCTATATTGCCGGAACGGATGATGGAAATGGCGTATATCCGGATTCCACGGTGTGGGTGTCGATTGGAAACGAATACTATCTTGATGTAATAGGATTATAAAATAAAACTGCGGCATATGCCGCAGTTTTATTTTAACACCGCAACCGACTCGCCCTCCAGCCCAGTCACCGTCCCGCCGGAGCGGAGCGTGGCGTGCAGGTAGGCGGCCGCCTCGTCCGTTATGCGTGCGCCCGGGATGAGGCACGGTACGCCGGGCGGGTACGCGCTTACCGTAGCGGCGCAAATCCGGCCCACGCTTTCCGCGAGCGGCACATGCTCCGCCGGGGCGGAAAAGGCGTCAGCCGGCGGCACGGCGAGGCGGATGGGCGGCAGAAGCGGTACTTCCGAACCGGGCGCAGCCAGCGGCGCGGCGTTTGCAATGGCGCAGAGCGCGGAGGAGAGCGCATTGGCTTCTTTCTCGGTGGTAAGCGGGCCGAAAATGCAGACAATATTGTGCGGGTCGGCCATCTCCACGTCAATGGCATACGTGTCCGCGAGCTGCTGCGCCGCGTCATAGCCGGTCAGCGCATAGGCCGACATGTTGACAACAAGGCGCGTCATATCACCATTTGGCAGGCAGCGTAAAAGCGTGTCCTGTTCGAGCTGCGTCCTGACCGTTTGCACCAACTTTACCGCGCGTGCAAACAATGCCTCGCCTTCGCGCGCCATTCTTGCACACACGAGGTCGGCGGCGCACATCAGCAGGTAGGAGGGGCTGGTCGTATGTACCATGTTGACGCACGCCTTGACGCGCGCGTAGTCGACAATGTCGGAGTGGTGCAGCAGGAGCGCCGTCTGCGTCGGCGCGCCGAGCGTCTTGTGGAGCGAAAGGGCGCACAGGTCGGCGCCGTCCGCCGCTGCGACGTTGGGGAGCTGTGGGCTGAACGCAAAATGCGGCCCGTGCGCACAGTCGGCGAGCAGCGGAATGCAACGGCCGTGCGCCAGATTTGCCAGCGCGCGCACGTCCTCGCAAATGCCGTAGTAGGTCGGCGTTGTAACCAGGATCGCCTTTGCGTGCGGCGTACCTTGCATGACGCGGCGCAAGCTGTCGTAGTTGATATGCCCCGGAATGGAGTAGCCGGGCAGCATATCGCGCTCGAAGAACACGGGCACAAACCCATACAGCGCGCAGGCGTTGAGCACGCTCTGGTGAACGCAGCGGTCGACGAGCAGGGCGTCGGCGCGCCGCAGGCAGGCAAGCAGCATGGCGTGTATGCCCGCGCTGCTGCCGCCGACCAGTACATGGGCGTGGTCGGCGCCGAACAGGCGCGCCATATTCTCGTGCATCTGCGCAATAGCACCGCTGGGGCAGGCGAGGTTGTCCGTTTCGGGCAGCTCCGTAACATCGAGCGAGAGAAACTCCCCCGCCGCCTCACCGTAGAGCTTGCCGCCGCCGTGGACGGGCATATGGAACGAAATCCGCCCCTGGCGCGTAAAGCTGGAAATCGCATTATATAGAACAGGTTCGTAGTCCAAACGAATCACCTCGAAATATTATAAAAAAATGTAAAAATAGTGTAAATACAAACGGATAAAATTGATGTATCCTAATCATATCATATTGACTATGGAATGTAAACAGCGTTAAGAGGGGAGCGCGGGAAGATGGAGAAAATAACAGCAATCGTAATCGGCGCGGGAGGCCGCGGGATGAACGCATATCCGCCGTATGCGCTCCGCCACCCGGACGAGCTCGAGATCGTGGGCGTAGCGGAGCCGGACGCGGCACGGCGGGAGCAGTTTGCGCGCGTGTTTTCGCTTGCGCCGGAGGCGTGCTATACAAGCTATGAGCAGATTCTGAGCGGCGAAAAAAAGGCCGACCTCGCCATGATTTGTACGGGCGACGACTTGCATATCCAGCCGCTTACGCTTGCGGTGGAGAAGGGGTACCATATCCTGCTGGAAAAGCCCATGGCCCCCAATATTGCAGACAGCTTAAAAATCTACAACATTGCCAAACAGTATGACAAGATTATCAGCGTGGGGCACGTTTTGCGCTATACACCGTTTTTCAAAAAACTCAAAGAGCTGCTCGACGCGGGCACGGTCGGCCGCGTTATGAGCATCCAGCACAACGAGAACGTCGGCTTCTGGCACCAGGCGCACAGCTTTGTGCGCGGTACGTTCCGCCGAACGCCGGAGAGCGCGCCGATGATTCTGGCAAAGTGCTGCCACGACATGGACATTTTGCTCTATCTGACGGGAAAGAACTGTAAGAAGGTGGCCTCTTTTGGCGCGCTGTCGCACTTTACACGCGAGAACCAGCCCGCCGGCGCGGCGGAGCGCTGCATTTCCTGCAAGGTAGCGGACGCATGCCCCTATGACGCGGTGCGGTTTTATACCAATGCGAAGGACTGGACGCTGTTCGCGCTCGGCTGCAGCGAAACTTCCAGCGAGGCGGAAATTCTCGAACAGCTCAAGACGCACCGTCTCGGCCGCTGCGTCTATGCGTGCGACAACAATGTCGTGGACCATCAGGTGATGGGGATGGAGTTTGAGGACGATATTACGGTGGCTTTCACCATGAGCGGCTTTAACCTGGAGAATACGCGCACGATCAAAATCATGGGCACCCGCGGCGAGATCGGGGGCAATATGGAGGAAAACAGCATCCAGGTCAAGGGCTTCACGACCGGCAATGTCACGCAGATTCACTTAAGCCCCGCTGCATCCGGCCACGGCGGCGGCGACGACGGGCTGATGAAGAACCTGCTGCGCGCCATCCGCGGGGAGGAGCCGTGCATGACGGCGGCGGCCATATCGCTCCAGTCGCACATGATGGCCTTTGCCGCAGAGGAGTCGCGCAGGTGCGGCACGGTCGTCGATCTGGAAGCGTTTACGAAACAGCACGGGGCGTAATGGAATAGTGTGAGGGCGCAGCGCAGCGGGCTGCGCCTTTTTATTTTCTGCTTGACTTTTCTGCTTTGGTGTGCTATTATAATTAAAAATTGCCGCCGGGCAACCTCAGACCATTCCGATAGGCCAATGCAGGAGTGGCGCTGGGGATTTTTTATTTTATGGTAAAACGAAAAGGAGGCACAAATCTTATGTTTCGTCCGATGAGAAGAAGCCGGCAGGCCCTGCCGAAAGAAGAATGCGAGCAGATTTTGCGCCGGGGCAGCTCTGGCGTGCTCGCGCTGTATGGGGACGGCGGATACCCCTATGCGGTGCCGCTCAGCTATGTATATGAAAATGGGAAGCTCCTGTTCCACTGCGCCAAAGCCGGGCATAAGATCGACGCGATCCGCCACAGCGCGAAGGCGTCCTTCTGCGTCATAGACCAGGACCATGTCGTGCCGGAGGAATATACCACCTACTTTCGCAGTGTGATCGTGTTTGGAGAGGTGCGGGTTTTGGAGGAGGAAGCGGAAAAGCGCGCGGCCGTTGAGGCGCTGGCGATCAAGTATGCGCCCCAGGACACGGCGGGGAGCCGCCGCCGTGCGATCGAGCAGGAATGGGCGCCGCTTTGTATGCTGGAGCTGTCGGTGGCGCACATGAGCGGCAAGGAGGCGGCGGAGCTGGCAAAGACACGGCCGGCGCGCAAGGTTACAAAAGAATAAACGGAGCCCGCCGGGGCTTGGATTGTGTAGTAGGCCTGCGTTACACAACGCAGGCCTTTTTTGATGGAGGAGGGGAAAAATATGTGGTTTTTATTGGGTACTACAATAACGGCAAGTTTTTTTGACAGCTTGAATCCGTCTGCCATTGCGGAGCAAATGCTGCTCCAAGCCATGGTAAAAAATAAAAGGCATATCTGGTTTTTTATTCTTGGGATTGGAGGAGCCAACCTTGCGATGGGTTTGGCTATTTATTACGGAGTTGCCGCATGGGTTTCCATACTTCTGTCCCGGCTTGTAAATGCGTATCCTTTGTATGTATATGGGGTTGCGGCGGGGGCTGGGGTCATGCTTCTCGCAGCTGGCATTTGGCTTATTGTAAAAACGGGGCGAAGCAGAACAGGGAATGGCGGCGGAGAACACGAGGACGCAGGCGGTGCAAAAGCGCCTGTCCGGCTTTCCCCGCTGTCCTTGTTTATCATGGGCGTTGCCTTCTGCGCGGTTGAACTGACAAGCGCACTCCCGTACTTTGGTTTCTTGGCGCTTTTGGCAAGTTACCATCCTGCATTTCCTTTGGCTTTGGCGTTTATGCTTATCTATACTTTCATGTACGTACTTCCGCTCATCCTGCTTTACTTCGGGTACAATAAGTTACAGGGGACGGCGGCGGTCAAAAAGCTGGAACGCATCCTGGATAAAGTGGCATCCTATATTGTGCCGGCTGTAGTAAGTTTAGCCGGAATCCTGCTGGTATATTACAGCGCAGCCTCCCTGTTAAAATAGCCGGCAAAAGAAGGCCTTCCTGTGCCAAAACGGTATGCCATAAAGGAATAAATACGAAACCCCCGGGAGAAACCCCCGGGGGTTTATTTTGTCATTTACCGCTTTTTACCGTTACACAATGGGCTTTACCTGCGGGCAGGGGATCCCCTCCCGGCCGGCAACCGGCGCCGTCCACGCGATAGCGTTTAAGATCACCTTCTGAACGATTTCGTTTTTGTACGTCGGGTACGTCTCGTGCCCCGGCTGGAAGTAGAAAATACGCCCCAGCCCGCGCTTATACGCGCAGCCGCTGCGGAACACATGCCCGCTCGCAAACCAGCTCGTAAACACTAAAGAGTCCGGAGCCGGGATGTCAAACTGTTCGCCGTAAAGCTCCTCTTCTTCCAAAATAAAGTGCTTCGGGATATCGTGCGCAACCGGATGGGTCGGGTCTGTTACCCAGACAACCTCCTTAAAGCCGTCGCCCCAGTTGAGATTGCAGCTTGTGCCCATCAGCTTTTTAAACGGCTTGGAATGGTGGCCCGAATGGAGGAACACCGCGCCCATGCCGTCGGTCACATGCCGGCGGACGCGTTCCGCCGTTTCGTCCGTCACTGCATCGTGCGCCATATGGCCCCACCAGAGGATAACGTCCGTATCGTCGAGCACCTCGTCGGTCAGCTTTTCGTTCACGTCGTCCACTGTAAAGGTACGGATGTTACATTCGATCCCCTTCTGGATAAAGTCCGCCAGCACGGCGTGGATCCCGTCCGGGTAGACCCGCGCACAGGCGTCGTCCTCCCGCTCGTGCTTATACTCATTGTAAATGGTTACATTCAGCATACGCTACACTCCTTTATGAATATTTTGATATAAGTAAAAACATACATGTAGATAAACCAAACGGAAAAGCTTGTGAGGTTATTATACCACAGGGTGAAAAATTTACAATACTGATTTTGAAAAAAAGCATATTTTTCCCATGGGCGGCATAACCATTTACAAAGACAAGTTTGGGCGAGGCTGGCAGAAATCACAAAAATGGGAGGAATCAAATTGGATATTGAACTGAGAAAAGAAACGGTTGCCATAAACGAAACGGTCATGCGCGACAACACACAGCTCCTGGTACAAAACGACATCATCGTGCCGGACGTCAAAAGCGACATGGCAAAAATATTGCAGATCGACGCGGAGGCCATGGTCGACGAGGTTGTTGTCAGCGACAAGCGCGCCGACATTGCAGGGAAGCTCAACCTGAATATCCTGTACGTGCCGGAGGGCGATACCAAGCCGGTATGCTCGATCAATTCGTCGATCCCGTTTTCGACCCAGATCGAGAATGGCCGGATTTCGGTGGGGTCGAAGTGCATCGTGCAGGCCGACGCCTGCCACGTCGAATTTTCGATGCTCAACTCGCGCAAGCTGTCGGTCAAGGTTATCGTCGAGCTGGACACCCGCTGTGTACGCCAAAACAGCGTCGAGCTCGTGTGCGGGGTCGGTGGGGAGAACGAGGTCGAAGTCGACCAGAAAGAGTTTGAGATATACAGCCTCATCTGCGCGGAAAACAGCAAGTTCAGCGTAAAGGAAACGCTCGACTTCCCGGCGGGGAAGCCAAGCGCCGTCAGCGTGCTCAAATCGGACGCAAAAATCGCCCAGAAGGAAGTGCGCGTCGTAACGGGCAAGGTCGTGGTCAAGGGTATGATCGACCTTTGCACCCTGTACGTTTCCACCGAAAACCAGCTCGAGTTCATGGAGCATGAGATCCCGTTTACGGAGGTGATCGACGCTGACGGCGCAAACGAAAACTGTATCTGTGACGCGGATTTGTCCCTGTGCCAGACGGACTTTGCCCTGCGCAGCGACACCGACGGCGACATGCGCCTGCTCGATGTGGATTTGATTATCGGCGTGGACCTGAATTTGTCGCAGAATACTAATATGAGCGCGATCTGCGACTGCTTCTGCCCGGACAAAAAGCTCATCTGCGAGAGCAGGCCGTTTGCCATCGACATGCTCGCCGGACAGGGCAGGGCGCAGGAGGCGCTGCGCGGCTCGCTGAGCCTTCCGCCGGACGCGCCGGAGCTCATAAGCGTGTATAACCTAATTGCAAAGCCCTATATCTCCGAGGTCGCCATGCAGGAGGGACGCGCCAACGTCCGCGGGATTGTGGACTGCTATATCCTGTATCTTGCCGCGTCACCGGTGATGCCGATCCATACAGGGAAGGTTCAGATCGAGTTTGATATCCCAATCGACATCCCGCAGCTTACCGACAACATGGACTGTGACGTGAACATCGACATCGCCAACATGAGCTACAACATTACCATGACGGGCGAAATCGAGGTGCGCGTTACGGTCAGCCTGGAGGCAAAGGCGATCAAAAAGGGCGAGCTGCAGCTGATTACAAACGCATATGTCGACGAGGATGCGCCGCTCGACCTGCGCCACGGAATTGTAATTTATTTTGTGCAGCCGGGCGACACGCTGTGGAAGATCGCGAAAAAATACCAGGTGCCGATGGGGCTGATTCAGGAAGTCAACCATCTCGAGGACCCGAACCGCCTCATGGTCGGGCAGCGGCTGCTGATACCGAGCATAAAGCGGCAGCCGGCAAAGGCGTAACCAAAACAGCACAATAAAAAAACAGAAAGCAGGCCGCAAAATAGCGCGGTCTGCTTTTGCATATCAGAAAAAGAATTGCAGCTGCACGGCAAGATACCATACGGCTATGCCAATGAGCGAAACGCTGAAGCCAAAGTGCGGCTTTGCCGGCGTTTCCTGCACGTCGCTGCTGTGCTTTGCACGCCACGCGTGCAAAAGCCACAGGAAGGAAAAAACAAAGGTCAGGCTTAGCACCGCATAGAGCAAGTTCAGAGCCAGCGAAAACGCGCTCTGCAAATGCGGCGCAATCAGCTCCTGCGTGACATATCCCATGGTAAGGGAAAACGCATTGACCGCAAAATGGACGATTACAGCCGGATAGAGTGACCCGGCGCGCACCGTAATCAGCGCGAAAACCAGCCCGAGCAGGAGCGAGAACACAAGGTTCGTGACAGCGCCATGCAGCAGCGAAAACGCGACTGCGCTTGCCCACACGGCTGCGCGCGCGCCATATGCTTCGTATTCGCGCAGCACGATACCGCGGCAGAGCGTCTCTTCGCATACGGCGGGAACCGCTGCCGTGCAGAGCAGGCCGAGCAGATACTCGCCGGCATTCTGCGGCACGGGCTGTCCAGGCGGCAGCGCGGTAAACTGCGCCCAAAACAGGTTCAGCGGCACCGAGAGCACCGCCCCGGTACAACTTATGCAGATACCGAACAAAAGCCACAGCGCCGCTTCGCGTGCGCGGACGGTATGCAGGCGCAAAAAGGGCTTTGGCGCAGGCCGGCGCACGATAAGATAGAGCGCGGCAGCCCCGCCCGCAGAAATAAGCGAGCGGAGCGCGGCGTCCAAGTAGGGGAGGGGCTGCTCGGAAATCCGCAGCAGCACGTCCGTAAGCGTGAGCAGCACAGCGGCTGTTAAAACTGTCAGGCAGGCGCGCCGGTGCGGCGTCCAATACGCCTCACTTGACACAGCGCACCCCTCCCTGCTCCGTCACCAGATAGTCCAACCGGACGTCGTGCGCCTCCCCAAACGGTTCGCCACAGAGCTGGCAGGCATAGGCGAGGCCGACCTTTACGCTTTTGCGGCCATTGCAAAAAAATTTATCATAGTAGCCCTTGCCGTACCCAATCCGGTACCCGCCCGGGTGGAACACAAGCCCGGGTACGAGCGTAAGGCCGATCTCCCCCACGTAGGGCTGTGCACTGCGCGGCTCCGGTATGCCATACCCGCCCGGCGTAAGCGCGTCCGCCTGAACAAGGCGCGCGGCAAACATCGTCTCTGTTTGTGGGTCGGTCACGGGCAGGAGCACCGTCTTGCCGCACGCAAGCGCATGTTCGATAATGGCGCGTGTGCCCGCCTCGGACCCGATTGCGTGATACGCCAGGACTACGCCTGCGGCACGGTAGGCCGGGAGGGACGTGACATGGGCGAAAATCGCCGCGTCTGCCCCGGCACGCTCCTGTGCGGAAAGCGCGTCGCGCCGCGCCCGGAATGCTGCGCGTAAAAGTTGTTTCTGCTCCATGTGCTCAGCCCTCATACTGCATGCTTTGGCGCAGTCCCTTTGCCGTTTCAGGGCTGCAAAGCAACGCCGTAAGCGTAAACCCGAAATCAGCCGCACAGCCTGCGCCGCGCGCCGTTACGATATGGCCGTCGGTCACGACCGCCTCGCCGGTGACAGCTGCGCCGGAAAGCGCGCCCTCAAACCCGGGAAAGCATGTCGCACGCTTCCCTTCCAAAAGCCCCATATGGCCCAAAATGGACGGCGCGGCACAGATTGCGCCGATATAGATGCCTTTTTCTACAGCCGCGCGGAGGGCGGCGCGGACAGCCCCGCTGTTTTCGAGGTTTGTCGTGCCCGGCATACCGCCCGGCAGCAGGACGGCCTGCGCATCGTCTATGCGCGCCTGCGATGCGTCCATGTCGGCATAAATGCGCATACCGTGCGCCCCTGTCACCGGATTCGCCCCGACGGCAGCCGTCTTGACAGTAAGCCCCGCCCGGCGCAGAATATCGATCGGCGTAACCGCCTCGATCTCTTCAAACCCATCTGCTAAAAATACATATACCATGATTCCACCTGCTCTCTGCGCATTGCGCGTTATGTTTACCTTTATTTTACTACAAATTTGTTGCCAGTACAATAAAAAAATATAAGCCCGTGTATGATACACG
>DVOF01000241.1 GCA_018713805.1 Candidatus Aphodoplasma excrementigallinarum
CGAATTGGCGTGATATAATTTTATCATTATACTGCATTTAGAAAAGAGATGGATACCCATGGTAATTGATTTTCACACGCACGCCTTTCCGGACAAGCTTGCGCTTCGCGCATTGAGCAGCCTTTCTGAAAAGGCGGACGGACTGCCTTATTATACTGACGGCACCATTGCCGACACGGATGAAAAGATGAAAGAGTGGGGCGTGGACAAGCGCGTCATGCTCTCGATTGCGACAAATGCAAAGCAGCAGCACAATGTCAACAGCTTTGCCATTGAAAACAATAACGACCATATTATCGCGTTCGCCTCGGTCTATCCCGATGCGCCGGATGCGCTCGACGAGATCGACCGGATCAAAAACGCCGGCCTGCTGGGGATAAAATTTCACCCCGAATACCAGCAGTTTTTGATCGACGACCCCAAAATGTTCCCGCTTTACGACAAGTGCCGCGCGCTTGGGCTGGTCATGTCGTTCCATGCGGGGCGCGACCTGGGCTTCCCGGATACGCTGATGGCGCCGCCGCAGCGGAGCCGCCGCGTAATCGACAACTTTCCCGGCGCAAAAATCGTACTTGCCCACATGGGCGGGGCGATGCTCGATCAAGACGTTCTGGAATATATTGCAGGAACGGACTGCTATCTTGATACGTCGTTTTCCATCTATGGCCTGCCAAAACAAGCGGCGGCGGCCATCATTGAAAAGCACGGTGCAGACCGGATCCTGTTTGGGAGCGACTGCCCGTGGGAACGCTCGTGCGATTCATTTGATTATGTCGACTCGCTTCCGCTTTCGCCGGAGCATAAGGACTGGATTTACGGACAGAATGCGCTGCGGCTGCTTGGGCTCGGCGGTTGATTGTTGACTGTTAAAAATGTTTTAAATATATACAAGGGGGATCAATTATGTTTATCAAAGAAAATGAAACTGTGCTGTTCCAGGGCGATTCCGTCACGGATATGGACCGGCTCAGCGACCCAAACGGCATCGGCGTGGGTTACGTATACTCCACGGTTTCGTCGTTTTATGCGCTCCATCCGGAGATGAATGTGCGCTTCATTAACCGCGGCATCAGCGGCAACCGGGTCAAGGATTTGCAGGCGCGCTGGAAGGAGGACGCGCTCGACCTAAATCCGGACGTACTCTCCGTCCTGATTGGTATCAACGACACGTGGCGGCGGTTTGACTCGAATGACCCGACCTCCACACAGGCGTATGAGAACAGCTACCGCGACATTTTGACCCAGTCGCGCGCGAAGAACCCGAACCTGAAAATTATATTGATGGACCCGTTCCTGCTTTCCGCCCCGGTGGGCGACCCGAAGGAATGGCGCGAGGACTTGAACCCGCGTATCGCCGTGGTGGATAAGCTTGCTAAGGAATTTGACGCCGTACATATCAAGCTGGATGAACTGTTTGCGCAGGCGTGCAAGACGGTCCCTTCCACCTTCTGGGCGGCGGACGGTATCCACCCGGACCCGAACGGCCGCGCGTTTATTGCGTTTGCATGGCTGCGGGCTGTCGGCGCAATGTAAAACCTGATAGAAAACAAAATGCAGGGCATGTACAAACATGCCCTGCATTTTTCTGATTTGTTTTTTAACTTCTCCATTCAACAACATCTTCCAGCCCTTTTCGCGGGCGCGCTGCCGGGGACTCCGCCGGGTAACCAAGCGCCACAGCGGCAAGCAGCTCCCCTTCGGCACTGAGCCAATCGCTCAATTCCTGGTATGCAAAATAAATATCACATATCCACAGGCTGCCGATCCCCTTCTTTGTCGCGGCAAGCAGTATGTTCTGTATCGAGGCGCTGACCGATTGGATGTTGCATATTTCGTAAATGCGTTCCTCCGGCGTCAGGTCTGTCAAAACGCTCCTTCCCAATACGTTTACAACAAAGATAACGACCGGCGTCTGCTCCATGATTTCGACCGTATACTTCGCCGCAGCGATAAACTCCCTGCTCTGCGGCAGCAGCGCTTCTGCGTTCTCTTCCCGCGCAATACCGGCACGAAAGGCAGCCAGCATTTCCTCCTTAGACTTACCCTCGATCACAACATACCGCCACGGCTGGCGGTTTTTCGACGACGGCGCCATTGTTCCGCTTTGCAGGATGTCCGCTATATCCTGTTTCGGAATCGGTTTGTCTAAATACTTCCTTATGCTGCGCCGTTCATAAATCTCCGGAACCATGCTCCATCCCCCACTCTTTTTATGTTGTTCCAACCCTATATTCGCTTTGTAAAACATATAATCCGGTTCGCTTCCCGGAATCCCACGCTTTCGTGGAACCGCAGGCTTTCGTCGTTGCCAAGCTCGCAGTCGCTGGCAAATTCACGGCGCCCCTGCCCCTTTGCCCATAGCTGGCATTCTTCCAGCGGTGCCGCCGCAATCCCCCGCCGCCGGCAGGGTTCTATAACGTAAATCCCCTCCAGATAACCGACCGGGCTTGACGACGTCCCCTCCACATAGTCGCGCCGGAGCTGGCACTGCGCAAACCCGACCCATCCCCCCTGCTCCTGCGCAAGGAAAAACGCCGCGTCCGCCGACTCCAAAAGCGGCGCAAGCTCCTCTTTGAGTTCCGTTTCCGCATTGTCCGGCCACAGCATAAGCGCGAGGCGGACGACCGCCGCCGCCTGCTCCCGTCCAGCCCTGACGATTGTCATACATGTTCCTCCGTTTCCACGTGCGGTTTTGCATTCTTCCTGTATTCGCGCGGCGCATAGCCCGTCAATTGCCGGAACACGCGCCCAAAGTGCGTCAAGTTTTCAAACCCGCTCTGCATGGCGACGTCGCCGATGGTGATATCCTTTTCTGTCAGCAGCGTCTGCGCGTAGATGACGCGCTGGTAATTGACATACTGGGTAAAGGTAAAACCCGTGTTTTTCCGGAACATGCGGCTCAGGTGCGCGTCGCTGACGAAAAACCTGCCTGCCACGCCGGTAAGGGAAATCGGCTCGCGGCAGTTTTCCTTCACATAGTCGATGATTTTTTCAAACCGCACCCCCGCGTAGGGCAGCTTGCCGCCCCGCTCGCTCCGCAGGATCACGACAAGCATCTCCGTCAGCACGCCCGACACATAGCTCTCGTGCCATGCGCTGCTCTCCTTTTCCTGCAATAAAATGTTGATCAGCTTAAACACGCGCTTTGCCGCGTCGTTCGGCAGCGTAATCACGCCCAAATCCTGGTCGAGCCGCCGGAGCAGCGCAGCGTCGTGGACGCTCCGCTCGTCAAAGTAGATGACAACGCGCTCATGGCGGTAGTCCTTGCACAGGATTGACTTATGCAACCGGTTCGGCGGAATAATGATCAAGTCAAACGGTTTGAGATGGTACGTCCTGCTCTCCACAAACTTGTCGATCTGCCCGTCGAGCAAAACATACATCTCGTAAAAGTTATGGACATGTGTTTTCACGGTCTGCATCCGGCTCTCGCGCCGTTCCCGTTCCACGAAAATCGGCGTCAGAAGCGCGTCCGCATCAATGTATCCCTTCATGTTTCCCACCCCTGTCAGTTACGACGATTATACCACCACGCCGAAAAAAAGTCAAATATTGCAGAATAAAAAAAGGAGCGCAATCCGCGCTCCCTTCAGAAAACTCATAACTCAATAGCTTGCGCCGTACTTGTCGAGCAGCGCGTGCAGGCTTTCGATATTGATCTGGTCGTTGTCGCAGCCGTTATTTGCCGCAAGGCTTGCCGCCAGCCCTGCGCCCTCCCCGATACAGGTGCAGATCGGGATAATGCGGTACGCCGCCTGCGCCTCATGCGTCGAGGAGATACACCGCCCCGCGACGAGCAGGTTCTTCACCGACTGCGGCACAAGCGCGCGGTACGGAATCGTATAGTATTCGCCCACAGGCACGCCGACATGCGTCGTCCCGGTCCCGTCCGGGCTGTGAATGTCGATCTCATAGTTGCCGCGTGCGATGGAATCTTCAAATTTTGTGCAGTTTACGATGTCATCCGCCACAATGGTGTACTTCCCCTTCACCATACGGCTCTCCCGCGTGCCGATGCTCGGCGCGCTTGCCAGCAGGGTCGCGTTCTCAAACCCCGCCACATTTTCCTTCATAAAGTGATACAGCTCCACCATCTGCTCGCGCGCAATCATTTCCGCCTCCGTTACGTCGGCAACATCCGTCGGGTTGTGCTTAACGACCCGGGTCGAATTGAAATGCACCACGCCGTCCGCCATATGCGTAAACGTCAGCACATCCTCGCGCGGGTTTTTGATTTTCCCTTCCTGCTGGAGCTTTTTATAAATGTCGTTCATGGTCCGGCTGCTCTTGCCCCAGTATGTGTCCGTGTCGACGTTCGCAATGCGGAAGCAGAGCGTCATCGGCTGGCACAGGTTATCCGTTTCCCGCCCGAGCTGGTAGTCGCACCCCGCCAGCACGGAAAGTTCCGCATTGCCCGTCGCGTCGATGAAGTACCGCGCGGAAAGCTCCTGCCTGCCCGAGATGTTCACGATTGAAATGCTTTTTATCCTGCCGTCCTCCACCTGCGCGTCCATGACGTACGAGTGGAACAGCACATCCACGCCGGCCTCCCGGAGCAAGCGGTCGAACACGACCTTGACATATTCCTCGCTGAACGTACGCCTGTTTTTGTGCAGGCCGCCCAGCTCGTCGAGCCGCTCCAAAATCGTCGTAAAAATCCCGGTGTTGAGCTGCACCGGCTTGCCGGTCTCCTTGTCGCGCATCTCAAAGTCCATGAATGGATTGACATAGTTTTCACACGCCGCGCCGCCAAGGAAGCCGTTCTTCTCCACAACTAAGACCTTCAGCCCCTCGCGCGCCGCTGCAACCGCCGCCGCAACGCCGGTAAAGCCGCCGCCCGCGACAATCAGGTCATATGTTTTGTTCATCCGTCAACGCCTCCACACATAAATTCTATGAAAAATTAAACCATACTGGCGCTGCATCTGTCTTATACAAATCAGATTTGATATTGAACAAATCTGATCTTTGTGGTAAAATAATTCAAAAAATCAGAATTTTGGATAAGGTGGTACCATGCTAATCGAGAAATCCTCCCTGCAAAATTTGATTGACTGCATAGAAAAAAATACCTCGGCGCACGTCTGCATCCACGACGTGTCCGGCATCCTGCAAAACGAGGCCCTGCGCATCAAGGAACAGAACCAGATCCACTTTTCGCCGCTGTGCAACGCGGCAAAGACAACGGACAAGGGGTTACAGCTCTGTTTTGCCTGCAAGGGGCTGAGCGTGAAAAAGGCCTTCGACGGCGGACATGCCTACGCCGGCGTCTGCCCGCTCGGCCTGACGGAGATTGCCGTCCCGCTCTTTATTGCCGGGAAGCCCATGTGCATTATCTATATTGGAAACCTGAACTGTGACAGCGCTGAGATGGAGAAAAGGATTACGCGCGTACATAAGCTGACCAAAGTAGACCGCGCCGCACTTTTGCAGGCCATGCCGCCGGAGGTCCCGGTGTCCGAGGTCGAGCATTTTATCGGCGCGGCAGGCGTGATAAAAAACTATATCAGCCTGCTCCATGCCTCCCGCGGCCTCACCGTCCGCTCTGGTTCGCATTGGGCGGTCAACGCCTTAAACAGCTACGCGCAGAAGTATTACCAGAACAGCCTGACGCTGCGCGGCCTGTCGAAAATCTATTACCTCAACGAAAACTACCTCGGCCGGCTGTATAAGAAGCAGACCGGGAAGTCCTTTTCCGCGTATTTGAACGAAATCCGCCTCGAAAGGGCGTGCGCGCTCCTGCGGGAAACGGACGACCCTGTAATCGCTGTGGCGCTTGCGACGGGGTTTAACAATGTGACGTACTTTAACCGTATTTTTAAACGCCATATGGGCGTGACGCCAACGGCGTACCGGGCGCAGTCTACAAAACCAGCGGATAAAAAATAAGATTGAATTTTCCATCATATATTGATATAATGTAAACTGTTATTTTTAAAAAGTAAAGGGGCTATGGTATGGACACCGTTTCCATTTTGAAATGCGATACCTACGAATATAAGCTTGTGAAGCAGGCGGTCGAGCAGTCGTTTGACAATCTCGGCGGGATTGGGCAGTTTATCCGCCCGTCTGACAAAGTGCTGTTAAAGCTGAACCTGCTCATGCGCAAGCACCCGGACGACGCGGTGACGACGCACAGCGTATTTGCCAAGGCGCTCGCTGAGACCATTATGGAGGCGGGCGGGATTGTCACGATCGCGGACAGCCCGGGCGGCTTGTATAACGAAACGGTGCTGCGGAGCGTGTACCGGGGATGTAAAATCGAAGAAATTGCAAACGAGCTCGGCGTCCGGCTCAACTACGACACGGGCTTTGAAACGATATCATTCCCGGAGGGGAAAACCGTCAAATCGTTCCCCATTATCCGGCCAATCCGTGACGCCGACGTTGTCATCACTGTGCCGAAGCTGAAAACGCACATGATGACATTTTATTCCGGCGCGGTCAAAAACATGTTTGGCGCGGTGCCGGGCGTTTATAAGGCGGAGTACCACTTCTCCCTTCCAAGCAAGGAGGACTTCTGCTCCATGCTCGTCGACCTGTGCCAGCTCACAAGGCCGTCGCTCGCTATTATGGACGCAATCTGGGGCATGGAGGGCGAAGGCCCGTCCGGCGGGATAAAAAAGAAAATCGGCGCAGTGCTCGCCAGCGCGAGTCCCTATGCGTTAGACCTTGCCGCGACTGCGCTCGTCGGGATTACGCCGGAGGAAGCGCCAACGATTGCGGAAGCGATTGCGCGCGGGCTATGCCCCGCGTCTGTAGACGGCCTGACGCTCGTCGGCGACGACTTTGAATCCATGAAAATCCACGACCTGGTCAAGCCGCCGCTCGGCACGACGGACTTTCTCGACCGGAAGTGGATTCCAAAACGGCTCTCCCACGCGCTCAACGCCTATCTCGCGCCGTACCCAAGCTTTCAGCGCGACGTCTGCGTCGGCTGCGGCGAGTGTATGCGCCGCTGCCCCGCAAAAGCAATTGAAATGAAGGACGGCTATCCCTGCCTGACGAAGCAGAAGTGTATCCATTGTTTCTGCTGCCAGGAGCTATGTCCCAAGAAGGCGATCGTTTCCAAGCGGAGCGCGCTGATGAAATTTGCCGTGAAGCACTAAATGGCAAGGGGCTTGCCGCGAAAAACACAGCCACGAAAGGACGAATCAATTTTGAGTTTTAATATCGTACTGCACGAGCCGGAAATCCCACAAAATACGGGCAATATCGCCCGCACCTGTGCTGCGACGGGGAGCCGGCTCCACATCATCAAGCCGACCGGCTTTGAAATCACAGATAAAAATCTCAAGCGTGCAGGACTGGACTACTGGTATCTGCTCGACATCACATACTATGAAAATTTAGACGACTTTTTCTCCAAAAACGCCGGCATAACCTGCCACTATGCAAGTACCAAAGCGCCGAAAAGCTATTGCGAGGCGCGCTTTGCCGACGGTGATTACATCATGTTCGGCAAGGAAACCGCAGGGCTTCCAGAGGAGCTGTTATACGCGCACCGGGAGGGCTGTATCCGCATCCCCATGATTGCGGAGGCGCGGAGCCTGAACCTGTCCAACTCGGTCGCCGTAATTTTATATGAGGCGCTGCGGCAGACGGACTTTCTGTCGCTCAAGCAGGCCGGCAGTCTGACACAGTTTTCGTGGTAAATTATTATTGCAGGAGGAGATAGATAATGCTCAATATTAAGTACATGGTGGATTCCACATCGGATATCCCACACGGCTTTGCCAAAGAACACGACGTATCTGTGCTCGGGATGCCGATTCAGTTCGAGGACGGCACAAGCGCGCTCGACTGGGTCGAAATGGATACGGATACGTTTTATGAAAAGCTGGCCAAATCGAGCCAGATTCCCACGACCTCGCAGCCGGCGATCCCGGTTATTGAGGAGATCATGCGCGCAGGGCTCAACGGCCACGACGCGCTGATTTATGTGACGATCTCCTCCAAGGGCAGCGGCACCTACCAGGCGGCGCACCTTGCCAAACAAAACATACTGGAGGATATGCCCGACGCAAAGATCGAGATTGTCGACTCCATGGCATATTCGCTCTATATCGTCTTGATGGTGCAGGAGGGACTGCGCCTGCAAAAAGAAGGGAAAACGCTGGACGAGATTGTGGCTGGCATGAAGGAATTGCGCTGCAAGACGGACGTATTAGTCGTGGTCGACACGCTCAAATACCTCGAAAAGGGCGGCCGTATCAACAAAGCGAGCCTGATTGCCGGGACGCTCCTCGACTTAAAGCCCGTCCTGTCCGTGCGCGGCGGCGTTATGGAGTCGATCGACAAGTTCCGCGGCAGCAAGACGATCATCTCCAAAATGGTTAAAAAGCTGAAAACAACCGATATCGACCTCGACGACCCATGTTTCTGCATAGTCAACTCCCAGGTGCCGGACCGGGCAGCCCAACTCTGGGATGCAGTAAAGGCGGAGTTTGGCCAGGATCAGAAGCTTGTTTTCGAGTCGCAGATCGGCGCAACGGTCGGGACGCACATCGGCCCAGGTACGCTGGCGATCTTTTATAAGCTGAAGCATCCTGTGCAGATTTACAGCGATGAAGCATGAAAAAGGTGAATTTTTGTATTTTTTCCCTTCGTGCCCTTGACGGCTTTGGGCGCGGAGTAGTATAATTAAAGGTATAAAATTTGGGGAGGTATTAGGAATGAAACGTGTATATAACTTTTCTGCCGGCCCGTCCGCGATGCCGGAATCGGTTCTGAAAATTGCGGCGGATGAAATGCTTTGCTACCAGGATTCCGGTATGTCGGTTATGGAGATGAGCCACCGCTCCAAGGAGTACCAGGCCATCATTGACGCGGCGTTTTCGAACCTGCGCGAGGTTATGCAGATCCCGGACAACTATAACATCCTGTTTATGCAGGGCGGCGCAACGGCGCAGTTCGACGCGGTTCCGCTCAATCTGATGAAAAAGGGCAGCGCAGACTTTATAGACACGGGCATGTGGTCAAAAAAGGCGATCAAGCTGGCGAAAAAGTACGGCAACGTACGGGTTCTCGCTTCCTCTGAGGACAGCGCTTACGACCATATTCCCGAGCTGAACGAGGCTGACCTCGACCCGAACGCAGACTACTTCTATATGTGCATGAACAACACGGTTGCCGGTACGCGCTTTACCGAGCTGCCGGATACGAAAGGCGTACCGATCGTAACGGATATGTCGTCGTGCATCCTCTCCGAGGTGTATGATGTAAGCAAGTTCGGCCTGATTTTTGCCGGTGCGCAGAAGAACATGGGCCCGGCGGGCGTTGCGGCGGTCATTATCCGCGACGACCTGATGGACGGCTGCATGGATATCACGCCGGAGCTGTACAATTACAAGGCAAACTTTGAAAAGGGCTCCATGCTCAACACCCCGCCGACGTATACGATTTACATGCTCAAGCTGATGCTCGACTGGGTTAAGGAAATGGGCGGCGTTGCAGAGCTTCAGAAAATCAACGAAAAGAAGGCGGCTATGCTCTACGATTACTTGGACAACTCGAAGCTCTTTAAAGGCCGTGTTGCCAAGAAGGACCGTTCGATCATGAACGTGACATTCGTTATCGGCGACACCGACATGGAAAAGCGTTTCGTCGCAGAGGCGAAGGAGGCCGGCCTTGTGAACCTCGGCGGCCACCGGAGCATGGGCGGCATGCGCGCAAGCATTTACAATGCAATGCCGATCGAGGGCGTAAAGGCGCTGATCGAGTTTATGGAAAAGTTTGAAGCGGCGAATAAATAAGGAAGAGGGATTCAAGGATGAACATACTTACACTCAATAAAATCGCGGCGTGCGGGCTCGACGAACTGGATAAAAATATTTATACGATCACGGACGACGTGTCTGCTGATGCAGACGGCATCATCCTGCGCAGTTATTCCATGCACGACATGGAGCTGCCAAAGTCGCTCAAGGCGGTGGCACGCGCAGGTGCAGGCGTGAATAATATTCCGATCGACAAATGTTCGGAAAAGGGTATTGTCGTGTTCAACACGCCGGGCGCAAACGCGAATGCAGTTAAGGAAATCACTACGGCGGCGCTGCTCCTCTCCTCGCGTGATATTATCGGAGGGATCGAATGGGCGAAAACACTGATTGGCAACGGCGACGCTGTGACAAAGATGGTGGAAAAGGGCAAGAGCGCCTTTGCCGGGCAGGAGATTGCCGGTAAGACGCTGGGCGTTATTGGCCTCGGCGCAATCGGCGTTATGGTTGCCAACACGGCGCTCGGGCTCGGGATGGAGGTAATCGGGTACGACCCGTATTTATCGGTTGACGCGGCGTGGAACCTGTCGCGCAGCGTAAAGCGTGCAGCCGATTTGAAGGATATTTTTGCAAACTGCGATTATATTACGCTCCATCTGCCGCTCAACGACTCGACCCGTTCCATGCTGAGCACGGAACAGTTTGCGCAGATGAAGAAGAACGTGCGCGTTTTAAACTTCTCGCGCGGCGAGCTTGTCGACACAGAAGCGCTCAAGAAAGCAATTGCAGACGGCATTGTTGCAAAATATGTAGTTGACTTCCCGAACGAGGAAACGCTGAAGATGGAGAACGTCATTGCAATCCCCCACCTCGGCGCATCCACAAAAGAATCGGAGGACAACTGTGCGGTTATGGCGGCCAAAGAGCTGGCCGACTATCTGGAAAACGGCAACATCACCAATTCGGTCAACCTGCCGAACTGCTACATGGACCGCGAAACGGAAACGCGTATCACCATCATCCATAAAAATATTCCGAACATGCTGACGAAGTTTTCCGCTTTTGTCGCAGACAGCGGGCTTAATATTTCGCACATGCTCAACAAGAGTAAAAAGGACTATGCGTACACAATCATGGATGTTGACGGCAAGGTATCCGACGATATCGTGGAAAAGATTAAGGCTGTCGACGACGTGCTTGCGGTACGTGTGATTGTTTGATATAGTAAGAAATAAAAAGGTACAGGTTTTTCCTGTACCTTTTTGTATAACTGCTAAAATTAATTCCATATTGTGAATGGATTCCCTCCCGTAGATCGTATTATAAGTGAAGTACCAAAAAACACATTTTAAAATTTGGAGGGAAAAACATGAAAAAATTATTAATTGGAGCTGTAGCGGCAATGACTGTATTGTCCATCGGGGTGACGGGAGTGTCGGCTGCCTGTGCAGGGATGCGCTGCAACTATACCGATGCAGACGGTGACGGTATTTGTGATAACGCCGGCTATACCTGCCCCTATAACGCAACGCAAAACAACGGCAGTTTTTCGTACGGCGCAAATTACATCGACGTGGATGGAGACGGCGTCTGTGACCACTTTGCCAACAGGCCATACCGGCAGGGCGGGCGCGGAAACGGCTTTCACGGAGGACGCAACAATAGATAACGGGCGGGGATTGTATGCGGAGTGAGCAGGAAGTAAACAGAGCGATCGAACAATATTCAGATACCGTCCGGCGCATCTGTATGATACATTTAAAAAATTATGCTGACACGGAGGACATATTTCAAACAGTATTTTTAAAATATGCCCTCAGTCCCATATCTTTTAAAAACGAAGAACACGAAAAGGCATGGCTGATTCGCGTTACAATCAATGCTTGCAAGGATTTGCTCAAAAGCGCATTCCGCAGGCGCGCCGTGCCTTTGGACAGCTTAACAGAGCAGGCCGCCCTGCTGCCGCAAGACGACAGAGACGTTTTAGAGGCTGTGCTTTCGCTTCCGAAAAAGTATAAGGATGTTGTGTATCTGCACTATTACGAGGAGTATACCGCTCCGCAGATCAGCCAGATTCTCGGGAAGAATGTAAATACAATTTATACGCTCCTTACTCGCTCTAAGCAAATATTAAAAGAGAAGTTGGGAGGTGACGGGTATGAATAACAGAATAAAAAAAGCTTTTGATGTTATCCATGCTGAAGAAGAATTAAAAGAAAAAACAAAGGCCTTTCTTTTCCAAAAAGCACAAGGGAAGTCCGAACGTAAAACCGGGAAGCTTCATCGTCTGGTGCCAGCTTTGATATGCCTATTGTTTGTGCTGATTGGCAGCGGCGGCTGCGGGCTGTATTTTATCCCAACAGCCGCGGTCAGCATTGATATCAACCCCTCGCTTGAACTGGAAGTGAACCGCTTTGACCAGGTAGTCGCTGTAAAAGGCTACAACGATGACGGTTATACGCTTGCCTCATCTATGCATTTAACATTTCAGAATTACAACGAAGCCGTAAAACAAATATTAGAAAATGAGCAAATTGCAGCCTTGTTATCTCAAAACGAGGTTTTAACGATCACCGTCACCGGCTCTAACGAAGAGCAACGCGGAAAAATCCTATCTGATATCGAACTCTGTACCGCTGGGCAGGAAAACGCCTATTGCTATTCCGCCACCCCATCCGAGCTTGCCGCGGCGCATGAAGCGGGGCTTTCATATGGGAAATACAGAGCTTTTCTCGAGCTGCAAGCCGCCGACCCCAACGTTACACCGGAAGATGTCCAAGGTATGACAATGCGGGAAATCCGCGACTTAATCGCAGGGTTATCCTCCGGCCGCCAGGAAACCAATACCGGTAACGGCACGCATGGAACAGGAAACGGCGGCGGGCGCGGAAACGGTATGAATGGAATGGGACGGGGACGTCACGGCCAGTGAGATTTTTGCTTTCATTTCTACTGTATCAGGTGTTTTATTAAAACGTATCATATGAACGGCTTACAAAAAAGGCTGCGTTTATAAACGCAGCCTTTTCTTCTTTATAAGCTCCTATTATTTTTAGAACGTAACGTCCTCGCCGTAATATGCGCAGGTGAGAACCTTCTTCATATTTTCAACGTCGGTCGGACGCGGGTTCGACGCGGTGCACGGGTCTTTTACTGCATTTTCGCTGATTGCATCCACATTCGCCTTGAACAGCTCCTCCGATACGCCATTGTCCTTATACGTCTGGGCAATACCCAGCTTTCTGTTCATGTCGCGAATCGCCTCAACAAGCGAGTTTACAAGCTGCTTGTCCGTTGCACCCTGCAGACCGATCGTCCTTGCAATTGTCGCATACCGCTCCATGCAAACTCTCGAGTTATACTGGATAACATTCGGCAGCAAAATCGCGTTGCAGCAGCCATGCGGGATTTCAAATACTGCGCCCGTCTTATGCGCCAAGCTGTGCGCAATACCAAGCAGCGCGTTCGAGAACGCCATACCGGCCAGGCACTGTGCAATGTGCATCTTGCCGCGCGCCTCTACATCGCCGTTATAGGAATCAAGCAGGCTGTCAAAAATATCGGAAATCGCCTGCAATGCGAGCGGGTCGGAAAAACCGCTCCGCGCCGTCGCAACATATGCCTCAATCGCATGCGTCAACGCATCCATACCGGTGTGCGCCGTCAGCTTCTTCGGCATGGTAAGCGGGATATCCGTGTCGAGCACGGCAATGTCCGGCGTAATCTCAAAGTCTGCAAGCGGGTATTTGATGTGCGTCGAATAGTCCGTGATAACGGAAAAAGCCGTAACCTCGCTTGCTGTGCCGCTCGTCGACGGGATTGCGACGAATTTTGCCTTTGTGCGCAGCTTCGGCATTGTGAACGGGTCTTTGATATCGTCAAACGTCTTGTCCGGATACTCATAGAATACCCACATCGCCTTCGCCGCATCGAGCGGGGAACCGCCGCCAATCGCTACGATGACATCCGGCTCAAAGTCGCGCATCGCCTGTGCGCCCTTAAATACCGTTTCAATAGACGGATCCGGCTCAACGCCTTCAAACAATTGTACCTCAATGCCAACGCTTTTCAGCGTATCCTCTACCTTTTGCAGAAAGCCGCCCCGCTTCATCGAGCTGCCGCCTGTTACAATGATCGCCCGTTTTGCGCCTTTCAGAATCTTCAGCTCCTCAATTGCGCCCGGGCCATAGTAAATGTCTCTCGGTAATGTGAAACGTGCCATACCAAATCCCATCCTTTCATAAATTTATATTTTTGTTTGTTACTTTTGTAACAATCTCTCTATGTTTCTATTTTAGCATTGATTTTCCAAAAAGGGTAATATATAATTGTTATAAAGCATATAATTATTTTTTATGGCATAAAACCGTTCAGCAGAGGATGGTAGATATTATGAACTTTACGCAGTTAAAATATGCGCTTGAGATCGAAAAAACACGCTCCATCACAAAGGCTGCGCAGAACCTGTTTATGAGCCAGCCCAACCTAAGCAAAGCGGTCAAGGAACTGGAAAACGAGATTGGGACAAAAATTTTTTCACGCAGTGCAAAAGGCGTCGAAATTACGCGCGACGGGATTGAATTCCTGGCCTATGCCCGTACAATCGTATCGCAAATGGAGGAGCTGGAGGAAATTTATAAACCGCATGCCGAAAAGGTGCTCCGGCTCAGCTTTTGTATGCCGCACGCCACCTATATCAGCATTGCATTCACAAAATTTTTAAACCAAATCAACCCGGAGAAGCATATCTCGGTTAACCTGCGCGAGCGCAACTCGCAGGATGCCATCAATTTTGTCGCCGACGGCGAGGCTGATTTCGGCGTTATCCGTACGCAGGAGCTATACGACAGCTATTTTTTATATCTGCTCAGGGAAAAGGGGCTCGAGTACCGGACTTTGCTGGAATATCAGCCGTGCATCCTCGTGTCGAAGGACAGCCCGCTCGCCAACTACAGCAGCATCCACAACAGCATGCTGGAAGACTATATCGAGATTATTCACGGCGATATCCAAATCCACGCTGCGGCGGCGCATCCGTCGGACCACAAACGGGGCTCGCTCCCCGGGCGGCGCGTTTATGTCTATGAGCGCGGGAGCCAGTTCGATATCCTGCAAAATGTTAAAAATACATATGTTTGGGCGTCGCCAATCCCAGACTCTGTTTTACAGGCACATGCCCTGGTCGAGAAGCGGAGCCTGTCGCATACAGGCACAAACAAAGACCTGCTGATCTATCGCAAAGACCATGTATTCCAAAAATATGAACGCCTGCTGATTGACTGTATCGAGCAGACGATCCGCGAAAAGCTGAAAGAAGACGCATAACAAAACGCCGGGAGACATCTCCCGGCGTTTTCCATTATAAATTCCACTTACTTTGACAAATGATACACAGAGATTGCGTCGGTAATCGTCTTTTCCAGTGCCTCGCGCCCATATTTGTCCACCGCCGCACGGTCCTTAGACCCATGTGTCAGGCAGGCCGCCCCGCCGATACACCCGTCGTTGCAGGCCATCCCCTCAATAAAATTCTGCTCCAGCACTCCCTTCGACGCCTTCAGGAGCGCAACCTTGCAGTTCTCAATGCCGCTGCATGCAACCGGGTTGAAGTGGAACTCCTCATCCGTCACGCCAAGCTCCTTGAGCGCCTGCCGCACCGCGTCGGTCACGCCGCCGCTGCGCGCAAATATCCTGCCGTAATACGACGCGTTGTCGAGCACGTCCTCCTCCTGCTCGCTCACCTCTATCCCACGGCTGTCAAACAGCGCGAGCAGCTCCTCGAACGTGATTACATTGTCGATATAGTCCTTTACGGTGTCCTTGCGGATCTCCTCTTTCTTCGCCGTACACGGCCCGATGAAGATGATCTTGCAGTCCGGGTCGGTATGCTTGATATAGCGCGCAATCTCCGCCATCGGCGACAAATTGTGCGAGATGTGCTTCGCCAAATCGGGGAACTGCGTCTCAATATAGCGCACGAACGCCGGGCAGCACGAGCTTGTCAAAAAGCCCTTCTCCTTCAGCTCCTGCGCCTCCTTATACGCTACCATGTCCGCGCCGAGCGCCGCCTCCACCACGGAGAAGAAGCCCAGCTTCTTGAGCGCGGTGACCACCTTGCCGATACTGTCGCCAAACTGGCCCGAGATTGACGGCGCAACGACCGCATACACCTTATACTTTTCATTGTTTTCCGACCCGCGCAGGATATTGATCGCATCCAAAATGAACGATTTATCCATCACCGCGCCGAACGGGCACTGGTACACGCAAGCGCCGCAGCCGATACACTTCTCATTGTCGATGTTCGCCTTACGGTCCGGCCCCATCTTGATCGCGTTCACTTTACATGCGTTCTCGCACGGGCGCAGCGACTTCTCGATCGCATTATAGGGACATTCTTTCATGCACCGCCCGCAGAGGATACATTTGTCGTGGTCGATGACCGCCTTATGGTTGATAATCTGCACCGCGTCCTTCGGGCAGCTGTTCACGCACCGGTGCGCGATACAGCCCCGGCACGAGTCCGTTACCCGTATCTGCGTGATGGGGCATTCGTCGCACGCAATGGGCAGCACCTCGATCACGTTGGGGTTGTTTTTGTCGCCCCCCATCGCCAGCTTGACCCGCTCGTTGACGATGGCGCGCTCCTTATAGATGCAGCACCGCATCAGCGCGTGCGGCCCCGGCACGATCTTCTCCGGGATATCGAGTACGCCCTCATGCAGGCGGTCCTCATACGCCAGCGTAGCTACTTCCTTCAAAACTTTATATTTCAACTCCTGTACACTTGTGTCAAACATTCTCGCTTTCATAGATACCCCTCCCTGCTCTATTCTCTGGCAAAAAAACTGCCGCTTTTAAACGGCAAGCACTATTTTATCCGAACTATCGGCGTGCGCTCCCACACTGTGGCGGAAAGTGACGCGCCCCGACGGCGATTCTTGTATCGCAAAGGCAGAGCCTTTCTCTCCTATGCTTACAGCAGGCGCATGCCGCCCCCGCACAACCGCACAATCCAGCCGCTCAAGAATCGCGTACCCGCCTTGCGGGCGGAGGGACGGTGTCCCGACGGCGATTCTTGTATCGCAAAGGCAGAGCCTTTCTCTCCTATGCCTACGGCAGGCGCATGCCAACCCCCGGCGCAACCACACAATCCAGCCGCCCAAGAATCGCGCCCCCGCCTTGCGGGCGGAGGGACGGTGTCCCGACGGCGATTCTTGTATCGCAAAGGCGAAGCCTTTGCGTATATTATCTCACATTTTTCGCGGCATTGCAATGCTTGATAACTTTTTAACAAGTACAGTATAGCAGGGTTTTTCTGAAATGTCAATCCATAATGGGAAGGTTCTTTTTCCGGCCTTTTTTATTTGTCAGCCATCTTCCGTTTATTCTTTATTTTTCTGAATAATTCCGTTACTTAATAT
>DVOF01000242.1 GCA_018713805.1 Candidatus Aphodoplasma excrementigallinarum
AAAGCGTAAAAGGGGGAGACTTCTATGTTGTCAAAAAACGCTGGTGCCGGCCTTGCGGAAAAGGCTGCGCTGGGCGGGATGCTGATTCTTAGCACTGTAATCCTTACCGCTGTGCTCGGCTTTTTTGTGGGGGTACCGATCGGCATTTACACGCTGCTTGTACCGCTTGCCATTCTCTTGCTTGTCGCCTTTTTCCGGGACAGAACGCTGTTTTGGGCTGTGCTGTCAGAGATCGGCTTGGCCGTACTCTGGGCCGTGCTTTGCGCGTTGATTTACGACAGCTCCTTTGACGGCATGTACTATCATAAACAGGCCGTCATCACGCTCAAAGAGGGCTGGAACCCGGTCTATGAGAGCTGTCTTACAGAGAACCAGTTCTCCAGCTATCTGGATATTGCGCTGTGGCTTGACAATTACCCAAAGGGGCTTTGGAGTTTCTCTGCCGCGGTCTATGCCCTGACTAATCTGATCGAAACGGCAAAGGTAGTCAACCTTTTCTTTGTGATATGTGTTTTTGCGCTTGGCTATGACGTGACGCGCACCGTATTCCAGTCTTCGCGGAAAAAGAGTTTCGCGTTCGCGCTTCTTTTCAGCATCAATCCCGTATTCATCCAGCAGATTTTCACCTTTTACAACGACCTGGCTGTCGGCGCAGTCGTTGTCATGGCCGCGCTGCTCGGGGTCAAAATATATGAGGACCGTGCAACGGGACGCACCTATCTGTTGCTATTTTTGACAGTCGCCGTGTCGTGTACCATCAAGTTCACCGCTCCGGTGCTCGTCGGGCTTGTTCTGCTGGTATTTGGTATCAGCTATGCGCTCAAGTGCAGGAAGCGGCTCTCTAACGTCAGGCGGCCGGTCGTCGTCGTGCTCGCCGCATTTTTGGCCGGCGTGTTGGTGCTGGGCTTTAACCCCTACATCGTGCATTTGATCCAGGGTAAACACGTCATCCACCCCGTCATGGGCGCGGAAAAATACGATATTATGAACACGAACCCACCGGAGGCATTCGCTGGGAAGTCCGGGGTGGAGCAGTTGTTTATGTCCCTGTTTTCCAAAACGGAAAACGACATGAACCAGCCGCTTTCGCTTAAAATCCCCTTCACCGTGACGTCCGACGAGCTGGAGGATGCGGGCTCGGCCGATGTGCGGATCGGCGGGTTTGGCATGCTGTTTGGCGGGGTTTTGTGCATTGCGGTCCTGCTGGCCTTGATTGCAGCAATATACAAAACGAAGATGAGAGGTTCTCTCGCCATCATGCTTGCCACATTCGTGGGGCTGGCGCTGTTTTTCCCGGAATCGTGGTGGGCGCGTTATGCCAGCTATGTGTACTATATCCCCGTTCTGCTATTGCTGTACGCCACAAACCTGAAGAAAATAAAATGGCTCAACGCCCTGCTCTATGTAGCCGTTGTTGCAAACAGCTGTATCGTCCTGTGGTGTATGCTTTCAATGCGGATTGAAATAACGCAGGGGCTCACGCATAAGCTCGACGATATCAAGGCGGACGGGAGAAGCATTGTCGTACGCTTTAACGATTTCCCATCCCAGATCGCATGGTTTCAGGAGCATGGGATCCAGTTTGAAGTGTCCCATTCCGACATTGGGGAGGCGATTCCGTTTTATGGTACGACAAAGTATGAGTTTGTCGATGGAAACGGCGGGGAATAACGGTTCCTGCTGAAAATATGAAGAGGGCGGCAGATTTGCCGCCCTCTTTTTCGTCCAATTTTACTCCTCCGTATATGTCGCTTCCACTGTATCCGAGTAAATATACCTGACCTCTCCGCTCTCATCTTTATAGAGCATATAGGCCCTTGCATACCACGTGTCGCCGTCGCCCGCGCGCACACGCACCGTATACTGCCCTGCATTGTCGGTAGAGATCGACGTGCTCTTGATGACATCCGGCGTAGAAAGGTCAAAGTCCGGCCCGCTACGGCTGAGCAGAATCCCAGTTTCGATCATTGCAGCGTTGCTGCCAAGCTGCCGTTCTGCAAAGAACGCAATCTTGCCCTGCCCCGCCAAAAGCACAGGCGTCGTCATAACAAGGATATGCTCCGGTTCGACAGGTTCTGTCTCCGGCACATACACAGCAGCTATGGATGCCGGCGCCGCGCTCACATAGAAGGAATAAACGCGTTCATAGCTTACGGTCTGCCCGTCCTTCGTCCAGTGGGAGAACTTCTGCCCCGCCGGGATTGCGCTTTCGTCCAGCGTCACCGTTACGTGCGTATCATAGGCGTATTCGCCGCGCACCACGCCGGGTGCAAGCGTACCGCCCGCCACTGTCACGGCATATGTTTCCGTCGTTTTCCGATACTGTGCCGAAAACAGGTTTTCCCCATCTGAGAGCACATCGTAGGCAAGCGTATCGCTTGCGGCGATTTTTTGATCGATTCCGTTCTTGATCCATTTCTCAAACACATATCCCATGTATTCCGGATTCTCCGGTACTGTCACGCTGCCGTCCGCGCCGACCTGGCTGCTCTGGAGTATCTTGCCGTTTTTGTTCTTAAATATTGCCGTTTTGCTGCCCGGTTCCGTGCTGATGAAGAACGCCTCAAGGCTTCTTGCCGTACCAAGCGGAAACGTATACGTTTCCTCCTCGGATACGACACGCCCCGACGATTTGTCAATCCAGTAGACGAAACGGCTTCCTTCGTCCGCAACTGCCGTAAGGGCAATTTCCTCCCCGCGTGCAAAGTCGGCGGTTTTCCCTGCGCCCCAGTTTTGCTCGGACGGCGTGTCCTTGCCGTATATGACTGTTCCGTCACCGTTCGCGCTTACTGTAAGGCGCGACGTCACCGGCTCTTCCGGCTCAGGCTCCTCTGTCCCGGCGCTCTCCTTTGCCGTTTCGACCGTCAGAGCCACGTTCGGGTCAATCACGACTGCGCTGTCGCTTGTAACGCGCACATTGTCAATTTCAAATCCCGCTCCGTTCACGCTGTACACAGCAAGCGCGTTTACGCCAGGCGCTTCGTCCTGTGCGCCGGCAGTGTATGTGAGCGTGAGCGTTTCCGTTTCGCCGGCGGCTATACTCTGCGTTGCCCCGCCCGCCGGGACGAGCGTATCGCTGTCCGCCGTGCACAGCCCTGTCGCAACCTCCGCCGCGTCGCCCACGGACGAAACATCTACGCTGACCGTGTAGGTCTTGCCCGCCTCGCAGGAGGCGCCGCCGCTTCCAAACACATTGAGAAGCTTGATGCCCTCGCCTGCGGCGTCGACCGTGCCTTCATATCCGCCAAAAGCGGTATAGTCCACGCCCTCGGTGAAGGGAACGCCGTCAAAGCCGAGGTTCAGATATTCTGTTCCGCCTGTGTCCTCCGACGTAATTGCAAAGATATATTCCTCCGGCGCATGGTTCTTCACATAGTCCATAACGTCGACCGTATAATGTCCCGCCGTGTCCAGTACAAGCTCCGCGATGGGCGCGCCGCCGTATACCTTTGATTCGTCCATGCTTTCGTCCGCGTTTGACGCGGGCGCCGTATTATAGGTAAGGTTGGCCGGGTACGTCACATCGGTCAGGCCGTATATGCGCACGGTCTGCCCAGACGCTTCCTGTACGTCAAACCCCAGCGTGGCGCGCTGTGTGGTTTTGAAGCTTTCGTCCCCGCTGAAGCGAAGGTATGTCTTGCGGATACCCTGCGCCGCGTCGGTTCTTCCAATGCGGAGGCTGTCCGCGCCGGCAAGCGGCGTGTTGCTGATGACTGCCGCGCTCTCGACGTCCAATGCCGCCGCTTTGCCCTCCATATATTCCATGGAGAACAGGTCGTCGATATAGAACGTCGCGCTGACAGAGCCGTCGCTTTGCTGCCCAAAGCCGGGCAGGTACATGGACAGCAGATTCGCCCCGTTTGTCACCATGCTTTCGTCGACCGTAAACGCAAAGGTATATTTCTTCCATACGCCGACGTCGCTGTCTGCTACGGTATAGCCCTGGCGCCGCTCGCCGTCGTACTTCTTGCCGGCAATCTCCTTGTTCGACATGACGAGCTCAAAGCGGCCCGCCTTGTCCGCCTTCATCCAGAAGGTTATCTGGAATGTCCTACCGATGTCGGCCGCCGTCATACTGTCGACGACGTTGTAAAAGTACACGCGGTTATAGGTCTTGTCGGTCAGCACCTGCAGGCTTTTCCCGTCCGCCGCGCCGGTGGTATGGTTTTCCGCTGTGGTGGGGATCACCTTGCTTTCGCCGTCCTCAAAGCCGTTAAAGCTCCATGCCGTTCCGGCCGGCTCCGACTCCCAGTCAAAACGGTACGCATACGGCTCCCGCTCTTTTGTAGTCTCTGTGATCACAAAGTCGTCGACGTACATGTTGCCGCCGGAAAGCCCGCTCGACACGATGGAAAACAGCGCGGGATTGTAATATTCGTTTTCGTGCCCCGCATAGTAGGAGGCGAGCATCCCCTCGTCAACCGTCACATCGTATTCAAACTGCGTCCAGGTGTCCGCCGCCGTAAGCCGCCCAACCTGCTTTTTATTCAGCTCGCTTTCATAAATCTTCGACGTGTAGGAACTGTTGCTCCCCACAGACATAAAACCATATTCAAACGAACCCGTCTTATCCGCCTTTGCCCAGAAGGAAATGTGGAACGACCGTCCGATATCGGCTTTCGTCAGGTTATGGTCAAAGAAATTGTAAAACTTAAACCGATTCCAGGAATCCGGCATGCACAGCCACAGGCTCTTGCCCGTCCCGGTCGTATGGTCTGCTGTCACGTCTGCGCCGACCAGCTCGCCCTTCAGGTTCGCCTGCACGCCGCCGCCAAACCCCATATCAAATTCGTCGTTGACCTCCGTCCTTGCGCTTCCGCTGGTCCGCCACGTCGCAAGGTCGTCAAAGGATATCGTCTTTCCGTACGTCTCCACGGCCTCGCTGCCGCCGCCCTGCGCAAACGTTAGCGGGATATCCCCGGCCTTATTCTCCGTCACAACAAGATCGTCGATGTAAACGCATACATTGTCGTATTGGCCGCTTGCGCGCAGCCCCATCCCGTCAAGCTGGAAGTTGAGGTAGGACGGGATCGTCTCTGCGGTGGAGCTTTCATTGATCATATCGCTCGTCAGCGTAAAGCTGTAGGTAAACTGCTGCCATTCGTTCGCGGTGGTATAGCGCTGCGTCTGCTTCTGGAAGTGATCGTTTGCACCGCGCCGAATCAGGAGCGAGTTGAAAAAGTTTCCCGTCTTGTCAGACTTCATCCAGTAGGTCACGGTGTAGCGTTTCCCCACATCCTCCATCGTCAGCGACTGGCAGTCGAGGATGTCGAACTTCAGCCGGTCATAGTTATAGGCTGTGTCCATCCGATAGGACGATGTGCCCGTGTGGCTTTCCTCTGCCGATATCCCGTGGCCGATGATGTCGCCGCCCTGCACGATCTCAAACGGTACGGAGCCGCCCTCAAACCCCTCCGTGAGCACCTGCGTTTCCGGCCTCGAGGGCGTATTCATCACGAATATCAACGTTCCGTACTGCGCGCCGATATCCTTCATGTAAACCGCATAATCGGTCACGTCCGCCGTATAGCTGCCTGCGCCGCTCACATCCAGCACGGCGATGGGCGCGCCGCCGTAGACCTTTTGCGCGTCCGCGTCAAACCCAAAGCGGTTGTTGGCGGGCGCATTTGTATAGTTGATCGTGCCCGTGTCCCAGCGCGCCGCCGCGTCCGCGTCTGTCACGCCATAGACGTATATCTCACCGTAACTCTCTTCCGTTACATCAAACTGCACCTCGGCGGGCTGCATGCCGGAATAGTCGTTAAGCGCAATGCGCGCGTATACTTTCTGATACGAGCCTATCGACGCGCCCAGCCATCTCCCGCCGACGAGCAGGCCGTCGCTGCCCGTAAAGGAAATATCACTGTTTGTCCCGCTTTCCACATAGGCGGCGTCGGCAGCCGCTATCTCCCTTTTCTCCGACGGGTGCAGGACGAGCGACGGCGCGTATGATGCGCTTGTTGCCGCCGATGCAACCTTAACCTCCGTGATATCCTCCGTTACCTTTAGGTTATCCACATACAGGTACTCCGCGCCGCCCTTATACGTGGAGCCCTCTTTCCGGATAGAGAGCGCGTCCTTTCCAACATCGCAGTAAGACGGGTCGTCTATTACATAATCCATCTCCACCCGGGTCCAGACGCCTGCTTCGGGGCGCAGGAGCTGGTAAGTCCCGTCATGCAAATCCGCGTAGTTTGAGCCGGAAGCGGCAAAGTGCCGTACCTTGGCTGTTACGCGCCGCGACACCGGCAGCAGTAAATCAAAGCTGATGTGGAACCGCCTGCCCAGGTCTTCTTCGCTGATATAGCGGTCTTCGCCGACAATAAACTCCCGCCGCTCAAACAGGGTCGATTTATAGCTTTTACTTCCGCCTTCCGTATTGTTGAAGTCAGTCGATACGGTTTCCGCCGGGATGCGGCTGTCAGACGTTTCAAAGTCGACGTCTGTCACAACAGCCGTCCCGATATTTTTCTCCGCCTTTAAAAGGAACGCCGCCTTCTCGCCGTCTCCCAGCGCACCCACATATTCCGTCACATCGATTTCATAGTCGCCTTTGCCGGTCAGCTTGATTTCGCCGAGCAGATCGCCGATCGTGGACTGCGTCACATCGGCCTCGTCAAGCGCGTCGATCCCATAGACCAGTACGTGGTTTGCCGCTTCGTTCTCCACGCTGAAGCGGAGCGCCGTGGTCGTCGAATTTGCAAAGTCCTGCGGGTCAAATACAAAGTATACGCCGTTATCCGTCGTTTCCGTTTTCGTAAGCGTCATGTCGCCCGCGTCGCTGTATACGCCGCTCGCGCCTGCCGCCGTTTCATGCTTTGTTTTGATGACAGCACTCTTTGCCTCGCGGAGCGGCTTGCCGTTTTCCGCCGTGACATCCTGCGGCACCGTGATTTGGTACTCGCTCCCGCCCTTCAGGTTATGCGGCGTAAACGTCCACGTCGTGTCGCCGAGGTCGGACTCCCAGACGCCCGCCGCTGTTTCCCCGGTCGCAAGGTTTTTGACGCTGACCTTTCCTTCGATCTCGCTCCGCGGCACCGGGCCGGTAAACTTCAGCGTAATTTCATCCTTGACGTCGACGTCCGCCGTACCGTCAAGCGGCGTAATGTATTCGCAGACCGCATTGTCGTCTTTTAAATAATAATGCGAAAAATCAAACAGCGCCTGATACATGTCCACATCGTACTTTTCGCTGTAACCGTAAATGATCGTATGCCCAACGCCCGGCATTGTAAAGTACATGGTAGGTACGTCGTAGAAGCGGGAATTGCTCACGATATTCGGCAAAAAGTCCCGGACGCCGTTTCCGTCCGCTTCGCCGACCGAGATAAATGTCGGCGCCATCCCCTCGTTGGTCATCCTTCTCCCGCCGCCGTGAGACATATATACCATTTGGACATTGCTCGGGATCGGCTCGCCGGAGGAAGGGTAGGTCAGCCACGGCTGTTCTTTTTCGGGTTCATTCTGGTAACCCGCAAAACTCGAATCTTCATCCTCCAGCTCAGGGTGCGGCATACCCAGCAAATACGCCCATGCGCCTTTGGAATGCCCATACGCGCCGAATTTGTCTTTGTTGAACTTATACTTTTCCGGCTCGCTGTCCGCCAGATAGCGGATAAGCCGGACTGCCGCCGTCTGTGCCTTTACGCCCGTATAATATACCAGTGTAAACGCGTTTACGTTTTCCACGCCTTCAAAATAGCCATAGTGATCGTCTCTGGCCATCGGCACATAGGGATGGTCGTAGATTACGCCCGCATAGCCCGAAAACAGATACCCAGTCAAATGCGGCCGGAGCGCGCTTGACCACGAACCGGGTCTCGTCTCCGAACTGGAGGCAAGGAACATGACCGGCACTTCGTTTTCCGGCTGCGACGGATAGATGATGTCCAAAAACAGATTCATCTCAATCGGCGTGCCGTCCGGCTTTACGCAGTCCTCTATGGAAGTGGCGGTGATCTCTTTTGCCCTTTTTGTTGTGCCGTCCGCATATGTAATGGTCACATTGCCCTTTTGGGTCTTGACGCCGTCATTCCAGGCATCGACAATATAGTCCAGACACCCGTCCGGGCCATGCTCCGCAATATTCCAGTACGGAACATTCATCTCGACCCGGTAACCGGCGGGAAGTACATAACTGTAATCGCTCTTGTTTGCATTTCCGTTTAAATAGGCATCTTTTTGCTCGATATTACTTCTTATCGCCTGAATGCTCCAGTCCAGGTCGGGGCTGACCGACAGGGGATGGTTCCTGTAGTCGAGCACCACGACAATGAACCCATCGTCCAGCAAGTCGGTCAAAATCGCATCGTCGCTCTCCGTGCCGATCCGCTCCGTGTTCGTGTTTATCACATAAAGGGCGACCGGCTTTTCCTCCGCTGTCTGCTCCTTTACATAGGTGTTGACCTCAACCGGTATTCCAATGTAGCCGTCGTCTGCGAGTACCTCGCCGTATACGTGGTATTCCGCAATGGAAGGAATAACTTGCGTCGCCTCCCCCGCGGCAGATGCGCACGGCCCCATACAGGAAAAAAGCAAGGCCGCGCACAATATAACGCTCAAAATCCGTTTCATAACATAATCCCCCTTTTCATTTACTGTTAAGACAATTTTATTCTAATTCCATTTGTATTTCCATATCATATATTCACAATATTCTGCACAAAATTCACAAAATCTTTTGTTTATCAGTTGAATCCGTCAGTAAATTGTTCTATAATAAATGGGGGAAGTAATTTTTGCCCCGGATGGATTACCCACAGGATCGGAGCAGAGAAAAATGGAAAAAAACCAATATGGAAAATACAGCCAGAAATTTTACTACGTGAGCCGGAACTATGAAAGTACGTTCCTGAAGGCGAATTTTGCCGGCGTGACCTTCCCCACCCGAAATTTTCGCGTCCATGACCCATGCCTGAAATTCCATGTGTTCGAGTATGTCAAGGCTGGGCGGGTCTGTGTCGAGACGAACGGGAAGCAATACGTTGCCGGCCCCGGCGATATCTACGTGCTGAAAAAGGGTCTGAATGTAGAATATTACACGCCGGAGAATGAGGCGGTAGAGAAAATATGGTTCAATATGCGGGGCAGGCTGCTCGACAAACTGTTTGAGGCGTACGAGCTGACGGATGAAGTGCTTGTCGCCCATTGCGACGTGGAAAACGAAATCAACAAAATACACAGCGCGCTCCAAAGCTCTATCTCTTCTGCCGCCGTAACGTGTAAGCTGGCGCTTTCTGTCCACGAGATCATTATGAAGATCAGCCTGGCAAGCCAGCAGCTCGACCTGTCCTTCAACCCCGCATCGGGCGAGGCAGAAAAGCTCAAGGACTTTCTTGACGCACGGATTTATTTCAAAACCTCGCTTGGGTTTATAGCAAATTATGAAAAGATGACGGATAAATATATCATCCGCGTTTTTAAGGAGAAATATGGCATTACGCCATACGCCTATCTGATTCAAAAGCGCATGGAAGCGGCACAGGAGCTTCTGCGCTCCACGGAACTGTCTGTAAAAGACATAGCTGCCAAGCTAGCCTTTTCCGACGGCAATTACTTTTCAAGGGCTTTTAAAAAGCATACCGGCGTCTCCCCGGTGGAATACCGGCGGCAAAACGGCAATGCGGCCAGATAGAGCATAAACGGCGCGCGGAGGCGCATACAAAAAACCGGAGTGACGAGCCGGATTATCGCCCTGATAGGTAGCATCACCGTCTGGCTTGCCTCGTCCCAGCCTACGGTTCCGCCGGCCGATTCCATAATGGCTCGGATCGGTACAAGCGTTCTGTCGGATATACAGGAACTGTGCCGCGCCCGGGTCAATCTCCTGCGGCGGGTCGTTGGCCGTTATTTCCAGGTTGTCGATTTACTCTTCGCTGGCCGATACCGTTTCTTCGCCGCTGCTGAGTGCTGCGCAAGATAAAATCACGCAGATACTATTAACATTTTATAAAACGATTTATTTGATAGCAATCGGATTTCATTATCTTCCTTCTTTAACATCGTCTGTTTTTCATCAGGACATGCGAGAAAAGCTGGCGGGGTTCTGCGTCATCCTCTGAAATCATGATTTTAAACATGACATTTCAATCCTCCTCCGTTTGCTTTTACTATTCTAAAAAGTCCATATTGGCGTAAACTTTTTCCATCCGCTCATCTGGGAAACGCTCATCGACAAATTCCCAAAAAACGTTAGAAGGAGCAATTCCTTCAACCCGTTGGGACCACCTGAACACAGCTACGCCGGATACCAATATGTCAATAGCAAAGAAAACTGTCAGCAACCAGGTGACAATTTTTCCAACACGGTTGGATATTTTCAGGATCCACTTTGCAACTCTTGGGTAGAGGTTTTTGATCCATAAGACGCTTAATAAGCCCCAAAACACAGAGTACAGCAAACAAATACGCCCATTGATGTTAAACGGCATATCGCTGTAGTCCCAGGAACGGGAACCAAGCACAAATTCCTCACCCCAGGAACATACATATTCTAGTGCGCTTCCTACCAGCATACCGCCTATAAAGGAGAGCCAACTGCCCCTGTTCCTGAATCTGTACAGGCACACGGTTAACAATACAGCGCCGGCCCCATACAACGGGTTAAATGGACCGTATACGAGACCAGCCCGGCTTTCTATATACCCATTTGTAATCAGGCACCACAGCATTTCGACGACGACGCCGGCAAAACTTCCAATGTAAAAAATGAGCAACAGTTTATAGGCATTCAGGCCCTTAGCAAAAAAAATGCTTGGACTGGCTTTCATCTGTCTCTTATACACATCTCCGAG
>DVOF01000243.1 GCA_018713805.1 Candidatus Aphodoplasma excrementigallinarum
CAGCGGCACCGGCTCCGGCAGCAGCACCGGCAGCTCCGAAAGCGGCTCCTGCACCTGCAGCGGCGTCCACACCGGCTCCCGCTGGCGCTAATGTAATTTCAGCCCCGATGCCGGGGACGATCCTTGACATCAAGGTAAGCGTTGGCCAAAGCGTAAATGCGGGCGACGTTTTGTGCATTCTTGAGGCAATGAAAATGGAAAATGAAATCATGGCGCCGGCTGCCGGCAAGGTTGTTGCAATCAACACGAGCAAAGGCGCAAGCGTAAACACGGGTGACGCTCTGATTTCTTTGGGTTAATTTATAAACAAATTACTTTTAGAGAAATGGAGTGATTACTTGTGCAAGCTTTTATCGATGGTTTTCTGAAATTCTGCGAAAGCACAGGTATAGCATTGCTGTTTAATCCGGAATCCTATATCTGGTGGCAGACGCTCATCATGATTGCGATTGCCTGCGTGCTTTTGTATCTTGCAATTGTTAAAAAATTCGAGCCGTTGCTGCTCGTGCCGATTGCGTTCGGCATGCTTTTGGCAAACCTTCCGCAGACGGCAAACATTATGCACCCGGAATGGTTTTCCGACCCGGCATATTTTGTAGACGGGCAAATCAATTATGGGCGCGTCCTAAGTGAGGGCGGCCTGCTGGATATGCTGTACTTAGGCGTAAAGCTCGGCGTTTATCCGCCGCTTATTTTCCTCGGGATTGGCGCAATGACGGACTTTGGCCCGCTGATTGCAAACCCGAAGAGCATTCTGCTTGGCGCTGCGGCGCAGCTCGGCGTTTTCTTCACGTTCCTCGGCGCGCTGTTTATCGGCGACATGGGCTGGGCGAACTTCGGCTTCAATGAGGCGTCCTCGATTGGTATCATCGGTGGCGCGGACGGCCCGACGGCGATTTTCGTTACAAAGACGCTGGCGCCGACTCTGTTGCCGGCAATCGCGATTGCGGCATACTCGTATATGGCGCTTGTCCCGATTATCCAGCCGCCGATCATGAAGGCGCTGACGACGAAGAAAGAGCGCAGCGTTGTAATGGAACAGCTCCGTCCCGTGTCGAAACGGGAAAAGATTCTGTTCCCGATTTTTGTTACCATTGTTGTTGGTTTGATTGTTCCGGACGCGATTTCGCTCGTCGGCATGCTGATGCTTGGCAACCTGTTCAGAGAAAGCGGCGTTGTAGAGCGTATCAGCAAGACGGCACAGAACGAATTAATCAACATTATTACGATTTTCCTTGGTATCACGGTCGGCGCGACAGCGACAGCGGAAACCTTCCTGACGGTAGAGACGCTGATGATTGTTGTACTGGGCCTGGTTGCCTTCTCCGTAAGTACCGCCGGCGGCGTATTGTTTGGTAAGATCATGTACTACTGCACAGGCGGAAAGGTCAACCCGTTGATTGGTAGTGCGGGCGTATCGGCCGTGCCGATGGCTGCGCGTGTGTCTCAGATAGTGGGCCAGAAGGAAAACCCGGGCAACTTCCTGCTCATGCACGCGATGGGCCCGAATGTTGCCGGCGTTATCGGCAGCGCGGTTGCGGCAGGTGTGTTCCTTGCAATGTATGCGGGCTGATAAACTTGCGGTATAAAGTTACACTTTTATAAGGAGGTAGGGAATATGGCAAATAAACCAGGAAAAAAAGCAGTACAAATCACAGAAACTGTGCTTAGAGACGCCCCTCAGTCGCTTATTGCTACGCGTATGACGACGGAAGAGATGCTCCCTATTGTTGAAAAATTAGATAAAGTTGGATACCGTTCCCTGGAGGCTTGGGGCGGCGCGACGTTCGACGCATGCCTCCGCTTCCTCAATGAGGACCCTTGGGAGAGGCTGCGTAAGATCAAAGATAAGGCGAAAAAGACGCCGATCCAGATGCTGTTCCGTGGCCAGAATATTTTGGGCTACAAGCACTATGCGGATGACGTGGTAGACTATTTTGTTAAAAAGTCGGTTGACAACGGCGTTGACATTATTCGTATTTTTGACGCGCTCAACGACGTGCGCAACTTGCAGGCTTCCATCAAGGCGGCAAACAAGGCAAAGGCGCATGTACAGGCGACGCTGTGCTACACGATCAGCCCGGTGCATAACATCGAATCGTTTACAAAGCTGGCAAAAGAGCTTGAGGGAATGGGTGCAGACTCCATCTGTATCAAGGATATGGCTGGCCTTCTGCTTCCGTATACGGCATATGACCTTGTAAAAGCGATTAAAGAAACGGTCAAGATTCCGGTACAGCTTCACACGCATTATACGAGCGGCGAGGCTTCCATGACATATTTGAAGGCGATCGAGGCTGGCGTAGACGTAATCGACTGTGCGATGTCGCCTTTGGCAATGGGTACGTCCCAGCCGGCGACCGAGTCCATGGTGGCGGCGCTTCAGGGCACAGAGTATGATACGGGCTATGACCTTGAGCTTTTGACGGAGATTGCGGACTACTTCCGTCCGCTCCGCGAAAAGTATCTCGCCAGCGGCCTGATGAGCCCGAAGGTTATGGGGGTAGACGTAAATACGCTCCTCTACCAGGTTCCGGGCGGCATGCTCTCGAACCTTGTGTCGCAGCTTAAGCAGCAGGGTAGAGAAGATAAGCTCATGGACGTGCTCAAAGAGGTACCGCGCGTACGTGCAGACCTTGGCTATCCGCCGCTTGTTACGCCGTCGAGCCAGATTGTCGGGACGCAGGCTGTGCTCAATGTCCTGACCGGCGAGCGGTATAAGATGGTTTCGAAGGAAACAAAGGGCATTGTCCGCGGCGAATATGGCCAGACGCCGGTCCCGATTTCGGATGAGATCGTGAAAAAAATCATCGGCGACGAGCCGCGTATCACCTGCCGTCCGGCGGACAAGATCAAGCCGGAGCTTCCGAAACTTCGTCAGGAAGTGAAAGAGTGGCAGGAGCAGGACGAGGACGTTCTCTCGTATGCGCTCTTTGGACAGGTTGCGGTCAAGTTCTTCGAGTGGCGCCGCGCGCAGAAGTATAAGATCGACACCGAGTACATTGACATGGATGCCATGACGTATCCGGTTTGATGAAAAAGGTGGATCGGAAATAGAATAACAAGCCCTCCCCGTGCATAACTTGTAACAAGAGGTTATGTAAGGGGAGGGTTTTCATTGTATAAACGGATTCTATCGGTTTTGTTGGCTGTTGTGCTGGGGGCGTCCTGTATCAGTGTAGCTGCCGCGCCTGCGGACGCAAGTACACTCGAGCTTTCAGCCCCATCGGCAATTTTGATCGAACAGACGACCGGGAACGTCCTGTATGAGAAAAATCCGGACGAACGGCGGCCGCTTGCCAGCGTGACGAAGGTCATGACCATGCTTTTGATCATGGAGGCGCTCGACAGCGGGAAAATCACTTTGGAGGATAAGGTCGTTGCGAGCGAGCGGGCAAAGAGCATGGGCGGCTCGACGATCTTTCTCGACACAGGGGAAGAGATGAGCGTACACGACTTACTGAAGGGCATTGCAGTAGCCTCCGGCAACGACGCATGCGTTGCCATGGCGGAATACATTGCGGGCAGCGAGGAGGGCTTTGTCAACATGATGAACGCCCGCGCAAAAGAATTGGGCATGGAAAACACAAACTTTGTCAATACAAACGGCCTCGACGCAGACAACCACTATTCTTCGGCGCGCGATATCGCCATCATGTCGCGCGAGCTGCTTAAACACGAAAAGATTTTCGACTATACGACGATCTGGATGGACAGCCTGCGCGACGGAAAGTTCCAGCTTGCAAACACGAACAAGCTGATCCGGTTTTATAAAGGCGCAAACGGCCTAAAAACGGGCTCGACAGACAAGGCGCTCTGCTGCCTGGCTGGCAGCGCCATGCGGGACAACATGCAGCTTATTTGCGTCGTAATGGCTGCGCCGACGTCGCCGCAGCGGTTCGCCGACGCTTCCAAAATGCTCGATTACGGCTTTGCTAATTACTCGATCAAGCGGATTGTCACAAAGGACGAGAGCCTTGGCGACGCGCCTGTCGTAAACGGTATGGCACAGACCGTCCCGGCGGTTGCAAAGGATGATTACGATACGCTTACGGCAAAGGGGGCCGACGCCGACATCAAGCGCGAGCTGGTGTTTAACGAGGCCATCCCCGCGCCAGTAAAGGCTGGCGATAAAATCGGGGAAATCCGCCTCAGCACGGCGGAGGGGCCGCTCGCCGCGGTAGATATTGTCGCCGCGGGCGATGTTGCAAAGATGACCTTTGGCGCAATGCTGGGCCGCACACTGATGGCGTGGCTTGGCAGCGTTAGATAAAGAATAAGTAGCAGCCGCATCGGAGGTCAATATCCGGTGCGGCTGTTTTTTGCCGCTGATTACCGCTGAAAGAAAGGCGCGCCAGGCATGCAATCATTATGAATATTGCCGTTTGACATGGAAAATGATATTGTGATATAATAAGCTATATTTTTCAAATGGAGGTGCGCAGTATGATTGCAGAATGCCTGAGTATTGGAGCAAATAATCACCTGCAGATCGGAGGGGTCGACACTGTAGAGCTGGCAAAACAGTATGGGACGCCGCTCTACGTGATGGACGAGGACCAGATTCGGAAAAATTGCAGGATTTATAAAGATGCAGTGGACAAATACTATGACGGGAACGGCCTGATTTTATATGCGTCGAAGGCCTTTTCCTGCATGCAGATTTATCGCATTATGGCGCAGGAGGGGCTGGGGATTGACGTTGTGTCGGGCGGTGAGCTCTACACGGCTTTAAAGGCGAAATTCCCGATGGAAAAGGCCTATTTCCACGGCAATAATAAAACGAACGACGAGATTGAGCTGGCGGTAAAGCACGGCGTTGGCCGGATCGTGGTCGACAATGTGTTTGAGCTTGGTAGGCTCGACGCAATATCGGCAAAATACCAGAAAAAGACGAAGATCCTGTTCCGGATCAAACCGGGGATTGACGCGCATACGCACAGCTTTATCCAGACCGGGCAGATCGACTCAAAATTCGGCGTTGCACTGGAAACCGGCGAGGCGATGGATATTATCGCGCAGGCTGCGAAGCTGGAGAACGTAGAGGTTGTCGGCGTCCACTGCCACATTGGGTCGCAGATTTTTGACCTTGCGCCGTTTGAGCTTGCGGCAAAAGTCATGACAAACTTTATGGCGGACGTAAAGGACAAGCTTGGCCTTTCGCTTAGCGAGCTGAACCTTGGCGGCGGATATGGAATCAAATATCTCGACTCGCACAATCCGGTCGAGTACGACGCTTATATCCGCTCGGTGTCCGAAGTCGTAAAAGATACAGCAAACAGCCGCGGGATCAGCGTACCGAAAATCATCATGGAGCCGGGGCGTTCCATAGTTGGCCCGGCGGGAATTACGCTCTATACTGTGGGCGCAGTGAAAGAGATTCCAAATGTGCGCACATACGTGTCGGTGGACGGCGGCATGACGGATAACCCGCGCTATATCCTGTACCAGTCGGAGTACAGCGCGCTGCTGGCGAACCGGGCTGGGGACAAGCCGGTAAAACCCGTCACCATTGCCGGGAAGTGCTGTGAGTCGGGCGATTTACTCGCAGAAGGCGTCATGATGCCGGAGGTCAAGGCAGGCGACACGCTTGCCGTGCTGGCGACCGGCGCATACAACTACTCTATGGCGAGCAACTACAACCGTATCCCGCGCCCGCCCGTCGTTATGGTAAGCGGCGGCAAGTCGAAGGTTGCCGTAAAGCGGGAAACGTACGACGATTTGATTCGAAACGATGTGTAAACAAATGCTGATTCGGCTCTGTATAAGAGCCGAATTCTTATACCTATGTGGAAAGGACGGGGAAACACTTGCAGATCGGCAGCTTTGAAACGGAAAACAATATCTTTTTAGCGCCGATGGCAGGCGTGACCGACTCGGCCTTCCGGCGGATTTGCCGCCGCTTTGGCTGCGGCCTGGTCTATACGGAGATGGTGAGCGCGAAGGCGCTCTACTATGGCGACAAAAAGACAGCACGAATGCTTACTGTCCACGAAGAGGAAAAGCCTTTTGCCGTCCAAATCTTCGGCAAAGAACCGGAAATCATGGCGCAGGTTGCGCCGGAGGCGGTACGCACCGGGGCGAGCATACTCGATATCAACATGGGCTGCCCGGCTCCCAAAATCGTAAAAAACGGCGAGGGCTCCGCCCTGATGCAGGATGCCGGCCTTGTGTATCGGATTGTTTCCGCTGTTGCGCGTACAAGCCCGGTTCCCGTGACGGTAAAAATACGGAAGGGGTTTGACGAGGCGCATTGCAACGCGGTTGAAATCGCCAAAGCGGCGCAGGAGGGCGGCGCGGCGGCGGTGACGGTGCATGGCCGCACGCGCGAACAGTATTACAGCGGCAGGGCCGACTGGGATATCGTCGGCGAGGTAAAGGCTGCGCTGCGCATCCCAGTTATAGGAAACGGGGATGTTTTCAGCGCGCAGGATGCGTTGGACATGCTTACCTATACGGGGTGCGACGGCGTCATGGTTGGGCGTGGTGCGCAGGGCAACCCGTTCCTCTTCCGGCAAATCGTAGAGCTTATGCGGGAAGGTGCGGCGAACTACCGCCCGACGCTAAAAGAAAAGGTCGACACCATGCTATGCCAGCTTTCCATGATGGTCGAGGATAAAGGGGAGTACATTGCCGTACAGGAGGCGCGCAAGCATGCAGCATGGTATCTGAAGGGGGAAAAGAATTCCGCTGCGGTGCGCGGCGCGGTAAACTGTGCGAAGGACGCGGAAGAATTGAAAAAAATATTGCAAAGCATTTTATAATGTGCTATAATAGAAAAAATCATCAACCGGAAAACAAAGGAAAGGGGTTTGTGTAATGAATATTGTAGAAGGCTTGACATTTGACGACGTGCTATTGATCCCGCAGAAATCTGAGGTTATCCCGCGCGACATTGATTTGACAACGCATTTGACGCAGAAGATTCAGCTTAACATCCCGCTGATGAGCGCGGCGATGGATACCGTTACGGAATCGCCGCTTGCAATCGCGATTGCGCGCGAGGGCGGTATCGGCATTATTCACAAGAATATGTCGATCGAACAGCAGAAGATCGAAGTGGATAAGGTAAAGCGTTCTGAGCATGGCGTTATTGTTGACCCGTTCTACCTTGCGCCGGACAATACGCTCAAAGATGCGGATGATTTGATGGGCAAGTATAAGATTTCCGGCGTTCCGATCACGGAAAACGGCAAGCTGGTCGGCATTATCACAAACCGCGACCTCCGCTTTGAAACGGATTATTCAAAGCCGATTTGCATGGCGATGACGAAGGATAACCTGATTACCGCGCCGGAGGGGACGACGCTTGACGAAGCGCAGGAGATTCTCCGCAAGCATAAGATTGAAAAGCTTCCGATTGTGGACAAGGACGGCATGCTCAAGGGCCTGATCACAATCAAGGATATTGAGAAGGCGGTACGCTATCCGTCGTCTGCGCGCGACGAAAACGGCAGGCTTCTTGCCGGCGCGGCGATTGGCGTTACGGCGGATGTGCTCGACCGCGTGGAGGCGCTCAACAGCGCAAATGTCGACGTTGTGGTACTCGATTCGGCACACGGGCATTCGCAGAATATCATCAACACATTGAAAAAGGTTCGCGAGGCGTTCCCGCATTTGCAGATTATTGCCGGCAACGTCGCAACAGCAGAGGCGACGCTTGCGCTGATTGAGGCGGGCGCAGACGCGGTCAAGGTCGGGATTGGCCCTGGGTCGATTTGTACAACGCGTATTGTAGCGGGTATCGGCGTACCGCAGATTACGGCAATTTATGAATCGGCAAAGGTTGCAAAGAAATACAATATCCCAATCATTGCCGATGGCGGTATCAAGTACTCCGGCGATTTGACAAAAGCAGTTGCAGCCGGTGCTGACGTTATCATGATCGGCAGCCTGTTTGCCGGGTGTGAGGAAAGCCCGGGCGAGTTTGAGCTCTATCAGGGGCGCCGTTTCAAGGTATACCGCGGTATGGGTTCCATCGGCGCGATGAACGATGGCAGCAAGGACCGCTACTTCCAGCAGGATGCGAAAAAGCTTGTGCCGGAGGGCGTAGAAGGCCGCGTAGAATACACGGGCGTGCTGTCGGATACAGTGTACCAGCTTTTGGGCGGCCTCCGTTCCGGCATGGGGTATTGCGGGACGCGTACGATTCCGGAGCTGAAGGAGAACGGCAAGTTCATCCGCATTACGGGCGCAGGCCTCAAGGAGAGCCATCCGCACGATATCCAGATTACGAAAGAAGCGCCGAACTATACAGTGAAATAAAATACTATAATGAAAAAAGCAATTAAGATTTTCATGGCTATTGTTATTACATTCTTAGTATTATTGTTGTTATTGCTCATTTCAATACCAGTTGTCAATGATTTTACGGCGTGGGGTGTTGAGAAAAGATTATGTGCGTTACCATTACCAGATAAAACGCAGCGGGTTGCTGCTATCTCTCGGGCTGATAAAA
>DVOF01000021.1 GCA_018713805.1 Candidatus Aphodoplasma excrementigallinarum
CAATATAACAGTATAATTTTCATTTACTAAGTCAACTATTTCCTGCTTGGTTGGGGTATTCATAATATCGGCAACCAGTACCATAAAAGGCAGGCCAAAATTTCTCAATACTAAAACCGCTGGTATTGCAAGCATTGCAATCACAATTATCCATATTATGCCTTTTCTTTTCATTCTTATCGCCCCAAGCAGGTTGTCAGTTTAGGCTCATTATAGCACAAACCGCGCCATTTTACAACCACTATTGCACGGGCGTAGGCTGCGCCTGCTTTATCTGCCGCCCGCTGTTGTCGATCGTATAATTCTCTGTATAAATCAGCTCGCTCACCGGCTTAAACTGGTACCCCTGTGCGGACAGATTCGAAAGAACAGCCTCGAGTCCCGCGGCGGTCGTGCCCGTTTTTGTCCCGGTGTGGAACAGGATGATCGACCCGTTTTTGACCTTGTCGCACACGCGCTTTTCGATTTCCTGCGCGCTCAGCCCCTTGTAGTCGAGGCTGTCAACGTCCCACTGGATGAACGAATACCCCATACCGTTTATCGTTTCTACGGTCTGGTTGTTATACTCGCCGTACGGCGCGCGGTAAAGCGTGTTAGTCCTGCCGGTCAGGGCGAAAATCTTTTCCTCGCAGGCCTTTGTGTCGGCCTCCAGCTCCTGGCGCGTCATCTGGTTCGGGTGCGGGTGCTGGTCGGAGTGGTTCGCAATCTCGTGCCCCGCGTCAAAAAACGCCTTAGCCGACGCGCCGCACCGGTCCAAATAGTCCCCCGTCACAAAAAAGGTGGCCTTGGCGTTGTATTTTTCAAGCACGGCAAGGATATCCGCCGTGTCCGCGTCCTCCCACGCCGAGTCAAACGTGATCGCCACGTATTTTTCCGGCGTTTCGACGCTGTAGATTGGCAGAAGCCTTGCGTTCGTGTTTACCGCCGCAAGGTCGCCGCTCCCGCGCAGGCCGATCAATCCGGCCAGCACAACGACCAGCACGGCGTAAAAAATCAGGTTGTTTCTCGAAAAAACAAAAATCTTCATACCCATGCGCCTCCTCTTCGACAGGCTTGCAGCCCGCGCTCCTGCCTGCGCGTATTATTATGTGTATGCGCGCGCCGCTTCAACTATGCTCTTGCGCCGTGCGCGCAGGTATGGTATGCTATACACATAAAAAGCATGAAACCGGGAGGGGATAACATGGAGCAAGAATCGCTGAGAATTGTATTCGACAAATGGTGTAAAAAGTTAAGGCTCGTCCCCGGCTGGGACGTAAAGCTCGAATTTGTTACCGACCCAAACTGGCTCAAGACGGGTGACTTTAAAATCGACTGCGACGACAAAACAGCGATTTTGATGCTCAATATTGCCTCCCCCAAGCAGGAAAACCTCGAGGGCGTCATCGTACACGAGCTGATGCATCTCAAACTCTATCCGCTCGACCAGGTGACAGAGTCGCTGATCACAAGCAATTTTACCGAAGGGACGGCGGCGTACGAGTTTGCCTATACCCAGTTTTTTACCACACTGGAGCAGACGGTCGCCGAGCTGGCCAAGTGCTTCCTTTTAGAATTTGGCGATAATAAGACGATTTCTTACGGACGCTGCAGCGCGCAGAAATCGTTTAACGAACTGTATAAGGGACTTAAAAGCATTGACTGAGCGAACAGAAAAGGAGGAGATTGTATGAAACTGATGTTTGCTTCCGATATCCACGGCTCTCTGCACGGAGCGATGAAGATGGCGGACGCGTATGAAGCGGAACGGGCGGACAAGCTCATCCTGCTGGGCGATCTGCTCTACCACGGCCCGCGCAACGACCTGCCGAAAAAATACGACCCAAAGGAGGTCGCCGCGCTGCTCAACGACATGAAAAACGAAATCCTGTGCGTGCGCGGCAACTGCGACTGCGAGGTCGACCAGATGATGCTCGAGTTCCCAATCCTGGCCGACTATGCGCTTTTGTATGTTGACGGACACACCATTTTTGCCACGCACGGGCATATCTATAACGAAACCAGCCTCCCGCCAATCAAGCGCGGCGATATCTTAATCCATGGGCATACGCACATCCCGTGCGCGCTCAAGCACGAGGGGCTGTACTGCCTAAACCCCGGCTCGGTATCGCTGCCGAAGCAGGACTTCAAGCGAAGCTATATGATTTATGAGGACGGTTGCTTTATCATCAAAGACTTTAAGGGGCGCCTCATCAAGTCGCTGTCGCTGTGCTAACGGCTCTTTGCCTGAATCAGCGCGACTGCGGCAAAGACGAGCACGATCCCGCCCACTTTATAAAGATCGAGCTGCTCGCCGTACACGAACACGCCAACCAGCGCCGCCACAACCGGCTCGATCGTCGCCAGCACCGCCGCACGGCCTGACTCGACTTTAGTCAGCCCTGCCGTGTAGAGCAGGTAAGGCAGCGCGCTAGTAAAGATACCGACCGCCAGAATCCAAAACACGACCTCCGGCGACGTGACTTTAGAGAGCAGGTTCATCGGCTCGCTGAGCGGCAAAGAGGCAACAGCGGCGAACAAAAACGTATATGCCGTGACCGTCAGCGTATGATACCGCTCGACGCCATAGCGTCCGAAAATGCTGTAGAGCGCATATCCAACGCCTGCGCCGAGGCCGAACAGGATACCGAGGCCCGACACCTGCGCGCTTCCGGAGGCAATGCCCGTCACGAGCGCGCATCCGGCAACGGTCAGCACAATGGCGAGTATCTTACGCACATTCAGCTTTTCATGAAACAGCAGCGCAGACAGCAGCATCACAAATACCGGCGCCGTATACAGCAGCACCGCCGCGACGGAAAGCGACGACAGGTGCATGGCGGTAAAGTAGCAAAAGCTAAAGCAGGTAAAACTGATGACCCCGGTCCCGATAAAGATCGGGCAGTCGCGCAGCCGGATGCGCAGCAGGCTGCGGTCTTTACATATCAAGACGCCAAACAGAACCACGGCGGCGACGAGCGCGCGCCAGAAGATGATCTGCATAGACGTAAAGCCGAAGGCCGTCATTTGGTTTACAAAAATACCCATCGTGCCCCACAATGCAGCGGCACACAAAATTGATAAGTAGGACAGTTTCGTTTTCACTTTGTTCCACCCTTTTACAGAATAAAACGCCGCGCTTGCACGCGGCGTTTTCGTTTTTAAATCAAATTACTGGCCGATACTCTTCAAATAGTCGCGGCTCATTTTTGCCGCTTCCATGGCCGGGCGCTCCGGCGACTCGTCCTGCTCCACGATGACATACTCTGCGCCGGCAGCTTCCGCCGCTTCCAGTACAGCCGGGATGTCCTGCACGCCGCTGCCGACCGGCTTAAACATAAAGCCTGCATCCTCTTTGCTCTCCGGCTTTGCGCCGTCGTCGCCGTTTTCGTCGATCAGCGCGTATACCGGGCCCATGTTGAAGTTCTTGCACTCGAAGTCCTTCAGGTGCACGATCGGGCTTCTGCCCGTATACTTTTTGATATACTCCGCCGGGTCATAGCCCGCGTAGCGTACCCAGCAAACGTCGATTTCCGTCTGCAAAAGGTCTGCTGGAACCGATTCATAGAGCCAGTCGAGCAAAAACTTGTTGTCCACCTTGCCAAACTCGAAATCGTGGTTGTGATACAGCATCTGGATACCGGCGTCCTTAAGCGCCTTGCCCACCTGCTTAAACTCTGCTACCGTCTGGTCAAACCTGTCGCTCCCCTTATGTTTCTCTACGCCCATCCACGGTACTGCGCAGTACTTTGCGCCGATCGTCTTTAAGTAGTCGATGTTCGCCTTTTCATCCTCTAAGAACACTTCGTAGGCCTGATGAACCGAAACGCACTCCAGCCCGTGCTTGTCGAGCAGGGCGCGGACCTCATCCGCCGTCTTGCCGAAATAGCCGGCAAACTCCACATAGTCATACCCCATTGCCTTTACCTGTGCGAGCGCGGCATCCATGTCCTTTTCCATGTCCTCACGGATCGAATACAGCTGCAGGCCAACCTTAAACTGTTTCATAAAAACCCCTCCATCTATCTTGCTGATGCCCA
>DVOF01000022.1 GCA_018713805.1 Candidatus Aphodoplasma excrementigallinarum
CCCTTATACAGCCCAAATACATAATCAATAAGGAGAGGGTAACATGAAAGGGAAAAAGCTGCTGGCAGGCCTTCTGTCACTTGCCATGCTGACTGGGGCCGTCCCCGGCGCTGCTTTGGCAGAGGACACGGCGGAGCGGACGGTCTGGTATTACAACGACTTTGAAAGCGGAGACATCAAGACAGGCGCCAACGTCGTGCCGAAATCGAATAAGATCGAGGCATATACCGACGAAGATGACAACACTTCTGTATTGATCGAGGCTTCGGGCACTGACGACTGCTACTTTGAGGCCGCCACAACCGGTATCGACTACGATAACCTCGTTGTGGACCTCTCTCTTTCAATCGTAGAGGGCGGCACCAAAGGGAACCTGCAGTTCAAAGATTCGGACAAAAAGCAGGGTACATTGATGAAGTTTGACGGCGACCTCGTAACGTCTGCCGGCAGCGGCAAAGAACTCGGTAAACTAAAAGAGGGCAAATGGCTTGATATATCATTTGCCATCGACTTTACGAACCGGACATATTCGACCTATGTAGACGGCGAGCAAGTGGAGAAAGGCGTTGCACTCGGCGGCGAGGTGGCAAAAAACTTCATTAACATGCGCCTTTATATCTATGGCGGTTCAACCGGCGACATCCTGCTCGACAATTTTGCTTTGTATGAAGGAACGGAACCGCGTGACGTATCCGACGAATATGAACCGGCTCCGACAATGACACCAGTCGGCCCCGGCAAAAACTATGAACTCAACACAGCTAACATGACAAAGCTCGACGGCGGCGTTGCGCTTCTGCTCGACTATGCAAATGCATATGCAAACAATACGCTGACCAAGGTTGACCCGGAAAACGAAGCGGTTGTACCGTTTACGGAAAACGACCGCACGCTCGTCCCGCTCCGGTTTATCTCCGAGAGTGTCGGCGCTGAGGTAGGCTGGGACGAAGCAACACAGACAGCTACCGTGACCGGCGAAGGCAAAAATATTACCCTTACGCTCGGACAGGCGGAGATGTACGTTGACGGCCAGGCCGTTGCGCTCGATGCGGCGGCAGCCTCCTACAATGACCGTACCATGCTCCCGCTGCGCGCGCTTGTTGAGGCGCTCGGCAAGAACGTATATTGGGATGAGCGCGGCCTGATTCTTATTACAGAACCGGACATCACGCTCGACGCTGAAGTGGATGCTCGCCTCATCGGAGCCATGTATGGATATTTGAAGACGGGTACGCTGGCGCTTAACTATGCCGTAGCGCCGACTTTTACACAAGATATCATTGACGATGCAATTGCAACACGGCCAATCAGTTACAAGAGCGGCGCAAACGCTGCGGCGGGTGAAAAGGGGTCAAAAGCGCTCTATTATCTGACGCTTTCTGAATATCTTGGCATGAATCTTTCCGCGACGGACGGAACAACGGCCAAGGAAGCCGCACTTACCCAGCTGCGTGCTCTGGTTGGCGGCGGCAACGAGCCGTTTGCGTGCGTAGGCTGCTACTGGAGCCACGCAGTTGTTGCGGCTGACCTCGTTTTGGTAAAGAATACCCCGTCGATCTACGACGAGCTGACGCAGGATGAAAAGGACCGCATGGACTGGCTGATGCGGGCGCTTGCCGTTGCAGGCAACTGGGGCTTCAACGACGAGAACAATTACTCCACGGGTACAGACCTGATGGGTAACTTCGGTAAAACGTGGAACCCGAACTACCGCAACGCGTACCTGCCGGTTGTACTGTCCGGCGCAATGTACTTCGGCGCAGAGGAGCTTGATGAAATCTTTACCTCGTTTAGCTATGACGAATACATGGCAAAATTCGACGAATATGGTTTTACAAACATTAAGGAAGCTTGGGAGCCAGCCGGCAAAGATGCAATGGAGAACGGCGGCGAGGTGACGCTGCTCGGCGGTATCGGCGCAAGCGGCATGGTAGCCGGCCAGAGCGGCGGCAGCGGCAAAGGCGTCAAGATCCCGTTCAAGTACAACGGCATGGGCCTCGATCAGATCGAAGAAATCTATATTAACCTGATGAATTACACCTACGGCAAGGTAGTTCAGAGCACCTATGGCGTAGAAGGCCAGGCAGACTACAGCTACATCATCTCCGGCAAGACGTCCCCCTATGAGGGCTATAACGGCATGATGACCGAATTTGCAGGCAGCGACGGCAGCGGCCTTCGCAGTAATGCAGGCTACGGCTACGACAGCTTCATGAGTATTGTTCCGACGCTGGCGAACCTGAAACTGTTTGGCATTTGGGATTCCTCCTCAGAAGCGCAGCAGGCAGCCGATGTGCTGATGTATGTCGGCAACAACGACCTTATCTTCAAAATGCAGGAGGGGTACCACGGTTATTCGACCGGCAGCGTACACGAAGTATACGAGTACAGCTCTGTCAGCCGCGGTTATGCAATGGATAAGGATATCTGGCGTGCGTTCCACAACTTTGAAACAACGCCGACTACGATTGCAACAGACCCGAACGCAGTTATACTCCCGAATATGCCGGACGCAGACCCGAAGGATGGCGTAACAGAGGCGCCGGAGGGCGCGCTCGTGCCGGGCATGTACACCGGCAAGTTCCCGGAGGAATCTTATATCCGGCTTGATAAGGCTTATACCGGCGACGTAACGGCGGAGTTTGACCTCGTGCTGGGGCCGGAGGTAGACGCTGACTTTGACGGCGTCATCATGTACGACAGTGCAGATTCGTCTGAGGAGACGTATCAGAAGGTAAACGCACTCATTCAGCTTAAGAGCGGCACGATCAACATTATGGACGGTGCCGGTTACAAGCCGACGGAGTTCCAGACGATTGCAAATTATCGTTATCACTTCAGAGTACAAATGAACGCAGAGACGAAGAAGTGGAGCGTATGGATTACGCCGACCTATCCGGAGCAGGGCGAAGAAACACTGGTTGCGGAGAACTATTCTTTCCGCACGGGCGCCGACGCGATCTCCGACATTGGAACGCTGATCCTGATTCAGGCTACGGATTTTGGCAGCTACTGGATCGAGAACCATACGGTTACAGAATAAAGGAAATAAAAAAGACCGGAGCTTTCCGGTCTTTTTTATTTCTGCCTTATCCCTTCTCCGGCCGTTTCATGGTCAGCGAAATCCGCTTCTTTTCCACATCTACGCCTATCACCCACACGTCGACCACGTCGCCGACCTGCAGCACCTCTGACGGATGCTTGATATACCGGTTCGTAATCTGCGAAATATGCACCAGCCCGTCCTGATGGACGCCGATATCGACAAACGCGCCGAAGTCGACGACGTTGCGCACTGTGCCCTTCATCTGCATACCGGGCTTTAAATCCTTCATATCCATTACGTCCGTGCGCAGCATGGGCGGCGGCAGCTCGTCGCGTACGTCGCGCCCCGGCTTGGACAGCTCCTCGACAATGTCGCGCAGCGTGGGCACGCCGACGCCGCACGCCTGCGCTGCCTTTGCCGCGCCCATCTCCTTCACTTTTTCCGCAAGGCCGGCCGCACTCCCCCGCGCCACGTCCTCCTTTTGATATCCAAACAGCGCGAGCAGCTCCTGCGCCGCTTCATACGACTCCGGATGGACGCCCGTGTTGTCGAGCACATTTTTCGCGCCCGGTATGCGCAGAAAGCCTGCGCACTGCTCGTACGCCTTCGGGCCGAGCTTTGCGACCTTTTTGAGCTGCGGCCTCGCCGTAAATGCGCCGTTCTCCTCCCGGTAGGCCACGACATTCTGCGCCACAGCGGCCGACAGGCCGGACACATACGACAGCAGCGGTGCCGACGCGGTGTTGAGGTCGACGCCGACCCGGTTGACACAGTCTTCGACAACACCGGCCAGCGTTTCGTCGAGCTGTTTTTGCGGCATGTCGTGCTGGTATTGGCCCACGCCGACAGATTTCGGGTCGATTTTGACGAGTTCGGCGAGTGGGTCCTGGAGCCGCCGCGCAATTGAGACCGCGCTGCGCAGCGAAACGTCAAACTCCGGAAACTCCTGCGCGCCGAGCTTCGAGGCCGAATAGACCGACGCGCCCGCCTCGTTGACCACCATGTACGACACCGGGCGTCCGACCTCGCGCAGCAGCTCTGCGACAAAAATCTCCGACTCCTTCGACGCGGTGCCGTTCCCGATTGCAATGACGTCGACCTTATGCTTTTCAATAAGCTGTTTGAGCTTTGCCTTCGCTTCTTCCACTTTGTTCTGCGGCGGCGTCGGATAGACGACCGTCGTGTCGAGCACCTTGCCCGTCGCGTCCACGACAGCGATCTTGCACCCCGTCCGGTACGCCGGGTCAAACCCGAGCGCCACCTTGCCCTTGATGGGCGGCTGCATCAACAGCGCTTTCAGGTTTAAGCCAAATATTTTGATCGCCTGCGCGTCAGCGCGCTCTGTCAGGGCAGAGCGGACTTCCCGCTCGAGCGACGGCGCAATCAGCCGCTTGTACGCGTCCTCAACCGCCTCGGCATAGTAATCGTCCGTGACGCTCTTTCCCGTCAGGAACATCCGCGTGAGGCTCTCCACCGCGCGCGCCGCGTCCACCTCGACGCCGACCTTCAAGTATCCTTCCTTTTCGCCGCGGTTGATGGCAAGCACCCGGTGGGACGGCACCTTTGCCGCCGGCTCGCTGTAGCCGTAGTACGTCGCATAGACGGAGTCCTCCTCCTTTGCCGCCGCAGCGGTCAGCAGCGCCGTCCGCTCATACAGCTCCCGCAGCATCTGCCGTGCCTGCGCGTCGTCGGATACCATCTCCGCGATAATGTCCTGCGCGCCTGCGACCGCCTCCTGTGCGCTTGCCACGCCTTTTTCCTCATCTATATACTTCTCTGCCTCCGACAACAGGTCGCCGCTGCGCATGGCCTGCGAAACAATCAGCTTTGCCAGCGGCTCGAGCCCGCGCTCCCGTGCGACTGTGGCGCGCGTGCGCCGCTTCTGCTTGAACGGGCGGTAGATATCCTCCAGGCGCGCAAGCGTCTGCGCCGCCTCAATGTCGGCGCGCAGATCGTCGGTCATCTTCCCCTGTTCGGTGATTGCGCCGATGACCTCCTCCTTGCGCTTTTCCAGGTTGCGCAAGTATCCGAGCCGTTCGTGCAGCTCCCGCAATACCTGGTCGTCGCACGAGCCGGTCATCTCCTTGCGGTAGCGGGCGATAAACGGGATCGTGTTGCCCTCGTCGATCAGCGCTACAATATTTTTTGCATATTCCGGCTTGAGCTGAAATTCTTTTGCAAGCTGCGCCTGTATATCCATCTTTCTTCTCCTCCCTCTTCCAACAAAGCATGTTGGGAATATACAATCGGTTTTCGGTTACTTTCTGCAAATAAACAGCCCATATTCTTTCGGAACGCGCAATACGCCCCCAACCATCTTTTTCTCCAAAGCTGCTTTTACGGTTTCCCGTCCAAGCCCCGCAACCGCCGATATTCCCGTTAAAGAGTCTATGTAATCGAGCATATCCTCTAAGTTCGTCACAGCCAGAGAATCCTCGTAATCGAATCTCTGCACATTGGAAAAATATTTTTTTAAAATCCCTTCCCCGTTTTGCAGGGTAAACTGTTTGTTTGTCGTATCTGCGACGCCATACGCTTGCAGCGTGCGCGCTAAAAACGGGACAATCCCGTCCTCGCCATGCGTCGTGCAGTAAAAGCGCCCCTCGTCCGACAAGACGCGCCGAACCTCGGATAAAGCTTTCTCAATATCCGGCACATGATACAGCATCATATTGGCAATTACGCCCCCGAAGCGGCCAGTTTCGTACGGGATATCTTCAATATCCACTACGCCATACGAAACATTTTTAGGAACGCCCAGCGTATTTTTCGCAGAAGAGACCATGCCCTCGGAAATGTCTGTGAGCAACAGGTGAACATTTTTATCCAGAAAATGCAGGTGATCTCTCCACATCTCCCCCGTACCGCACCCAAGCTCTAACACCTCCGAACCCGGTCGAAAAGCGTAATGCGAAGCGATCCAGTTTCCAAACCCGAATTGATTTATCGAATACTTTTTATGAATGGAAATCCGCGCGCTGAGGTTGTCCGCCGTCCTGTACTGCTCCCCCACGGCTTTGCGCCGATTCATTGCTTCTTCCATAACTGCTGCCTCCTCAAAAATAGAATTGGTCGGTACATACAAAAAATTATAGCACACTTTTCTTAGAAAAATCAAATCTTTCCCCCGCCGCGGGCGGGATGTAAATTTTCTGTGCAAAAAATCGAAAAAGAGTTGATTTCTTTCCAAAAGTGTATTAGAATAATGGGGAGTAATTTGGAAGGTTTGCCCGAAACGGGCATAAATTTAGTAAAAGAGGAGAGAGCAAGCAATGGCAAATGAAGATGCAATCCTGAACCAATTCAAAAACGTTGCTGACGAGAGCGTTGCGGTAGACGCAAGCAAGCGCCTCCGCGTCGGTATCATCGGTACCGGCTGGATCGCGGACGCGCATATGGAGCAGTACAAGAAGATGCCCGACGTAGATATCGTAGCGGGCGCGGACCTTGTTCCGGGCAAAGCGGAAGCGTTCTTTAAAAAGCACGGCGTAGAGGGCGTAAAGTGCTACCCGAGCCACAAGGAAATGCTCGACGACGAGAGCCTGAAGCTCGACGCTGTCAGCGTGTGCACCTACAACATGACGCATGCCGAGTGTACGATTTACGCGCTGGATAAGGGCGTAAACGTCCTGCTCGAGAAGCCGATGTGCGTAACGACGGAAGAAGCGATCGAAATCCTGCGTGCAGAAAAGCGCAGCGGCAAGGTCCTTTCGATCGGGTTCCAGCCGCGCTTTGACCCGAACATGCAGATGGTAAAGGCTGTTGTAGAGTCGGGCGTGCTCGGACAGATTTATTACATACAGACGGGCGGCGGCCGCCGGCGCGGTATCCCGACGCCGTTCGGCACGACGTTTATCGAGAAGGAAACGGGCGGCATCGGCGCGCTGGGCGACATCGGCTGCTACTCGCTCGATATGGTATTAAACGCGATCGGCTATCCGAAGCCGCTTACGGTTACGGGTTATAAGTCCGATTTCTTCGGCAAGGACCCGAACTACTGCGGGTATCCGAAGTCGAAGCGGGCTGAATATGCAAAGAAGTTTGGCGTAGACGACTTTGCGGCCGGCTTTATCCGCCTGGAGGGCGGCATCATCCTCGACTTCCGTATCGCATGGGCAATGAACCTCGACACGTCAGGCGATACGATCATCATGGGGACAAAGGCCAGCCTACGTATCCCGTCGACCGAGTGCTGGAACGGCTCCATCGGCGGCCCGCTCAAGATTTACAGCGAGGTTGGCGGCGAGCAGGTTGAGACGGAGATCCCAATGAAGGAAAGCGATGTAAACTGCTTTGAGGTCAAGGTTCGCTCCTTCCTCGACGCGATCAAAAACGGCGGCGAGGCTCCTGTTCCGGCAAGCCAGATCCTCTACAACCAGGCAATCCTCGACGGCATTATGAAGTCGTCCGAGCTTGGTCATGAGATTGAGATCCAGATCCCGGAAATCTAATTTTGTGTATACAAAAAGCTTTGCACAACTGTGCAAAGCTTTTTTGCGCCTGTTTTCAGTTTACAACCGAGAAATAATGCTCGAAAAACCGTGCGGTGTCCACCGTTTCCGCTACAAAATGGCGCCCCTGCTCCGACGGCATAAAGTAGGTAATGCCGCCGCAGCGTTCGTTCGCCGTTTCGACCTCTACCGTGCCGCGTGCAAAGCTGCACAGTGCCGGGTCAAACAGGCACGCCGCCGCAAGCGGGTCGTGGAAGGTGACCGTACCGTCGCAGCAATCGCACCACTTCTCCACATAGGGCAAAACAGGCCGCAGCACCGGCGCGGTAAACCGCCTATGTACCTCCTCCGGCGACAGCTTGACTTGCAGCGTCGCGTCCAGCCCAACGGCATAGAGCTTCTTGATATCTTGGTTTTCATAAACGATGCGCGACGCAAACGGGTCGCAGCGCACGTTCCACTCGCTTATGGGCATATCGAGCCGGTTGAAAAAGTTGCCCGACATAAGCATGACAGATTTTAGCAACCCAGCCGTTTCCGGATAGGTCAGGAACAGCAGCGCCACATTTGTCAGCGGCCCAATCGCAAGCAGGGTGATTTCGTTCGGATTCTGCACAATAACGTCGCGCATAAAGGCAACCGCCGCATTCGGCGCAAAATCCGCCCGGTGCGGCCAAGCCGCAATGCCGTCCGCCTGCGGCGCGCGCGGCTGGAGCTGCTTTGTAAACATCGGCGCGCCCGTGCCGGAGTAAATTGGGATATCCTTCCCCGCCGCCGTGCAGATTGCGCTTGCAAGCCGGGCGCGCCGCTCCGGCTCGCCGCTCACTGTCGTTATGCCGGCCAGCTCGCATTCCGGCTGGCAGAGCAGGTACGCCAGCGCGATGGAATCGTCAATGTCGCTCCCAATATCGGTATCGAGTAATATTTTCTGCATGTCCCCACATCCTTTTCTGAGAAAGTGCTTTCATTATAAAACTCCTGTAGCGGAATGTCAATGCGCGGCTTATAAATGCTTTTGGATTTCTTTCACATCCACGTCGCGCAGCGCGATTCCTTCCCGCACGCTGATTGCGGCCGCAATGCCGCCCGCCTCCCCAATGCCGGCGCAGATCGGCATCACACGGAAATTGGAGTGCGCCATATGCGTGCCGGAGATGTTGCGCCCGGACAGGAGCAGGCCGTCTATCTTTTCGGGCACCAGGCACCCGTACGGTATCGTGTAGCCCGCAATCTCCGGGAATTCCTTCTGCGCGCCCGTCTTGTCGAGGCCTGCGCCGGTGATGTTATGTACGTCGAAGTTGAAGCTTGCGTCGCGCACCACCCAGTCGGCAAACTGGCGCGAGGCGAGGATATCCTCTTCCGTGATTTGGGCAACGCCCTTAAAGTGGCGCGTCTCCCGGATACCAATCAACGATGCCGAACTGATGAGGTAGCAAGACTCATATCCGGGCACGTACTCGCGCAGGAACTGTACAATTGCGTCCATCTGCGACCGGCAGATGATTTCCGCCCGGGTGAGGCCCTCCGCCTTTGTGCCGTCGATGTCGATGGCGTTCGTCATGTTGCAGGTCACAATGCCGGGCAGCGTCGAGCGGTATAAGAGCACATGCCCCGCCGGGAACGGGAGATGCTCGCGTGCAAGCGCCTGCAGCTCGCCGCGCGGCGTTTCGTACGTGCTTTCAAACGAGCCTAAAAATACTGCCCGCTCCGTATCCACGCCGCCGACCTTGAACATAATCGTCGCGGGCTGCATCTTGCCGTCCTGCTCGCGGCCGAGCGTATAGGCCGCGCCCGCCTTTGCCGCAACATCGCCGTCGCCGCTCGCGTCGATGACCACCTTGGCCAGAATTGCCTCCCGTCCGGACTTGCTCTCACAGATGACGCCCCGCACGCAGCCATCCTCAACGATTGCGCCGCTTGCAAAGGTGTAGAGCTGGAGCTTTGCACCCGCCTCGTGGAGCATGGTCAAAAACAGCCCCTTGAGCTTTTCCGGGTCGATCGTGATCGTTATCTTGCCTTTCAGCTCGCCTTCGTTGAGCTCCGCGCTCCGTTGCAGGATTTCGTGGTAGAGCTTGCTGCCCGACGTTCCGGTCCAATGGCTCATCAGCCCCGCCGTCGCAATGCCGCCGACTGTGCCCTGCTGCTCGATCAGCAGGGTGTCCGCGCCCATGCGCGCAGCCGATATGGCCGCGCATACGCCCGCAGGCCCCGCCCCAACGACGAGGACGTCGGCCTCGTGCGTAATTGGAATCTGCCGTTTTGGTTCCTCGTAAAATTT
>DVOF01000023.1 GCA_018713805.1 Candidatus Aphodoplasma excrementigallinarum
ACGTTACATATCCTCGGATACACCGTAACGATACGGATAAAAGGCAGAAACCGCCACTCGGCCAAGTGACGGTTTCTGGGGCATATGCTCTGTAACCCATACTAGTCGGACTAACCGCTTGTCGCAGCGCCCTTTGTGTTTTTATTATACCGCTATGGAGCCGTTTTGTCAAACCATCAAATTGACAACTATCCACAGAAGCTGTAAAATAAAACCGGCGCTGCAACAACGGCAGGCGGTTGGCCACACCACCCGAAAGGGGGTGAGGCTGTGCCAATTACCATAACGTTACATATCCTCGGATACACCGTAACGATACGGATAAAAGGCAGAAACCGCCACCCCGGCAGGTGACGGTTTCTTAGCTATTTACTAAGAGTTCACATTTTTTGCTCGGGCCAACCGCTTGTCGCAGCGCCCTTTATATTTCTATTATATCCCACAGCCGTACAGATGTCAAGAAATATGCTGTCTTGTGGCTGCGGTGTGACATATAGCGCAGAGCAAACAGCCTTGCTGTTTGCTCTGCGCATATTATAATATCATCAACATTGTTCCGGCCGTAACCAATAGCGCGCCGGCGATCGCCTTGGGGGAAATTGCCTCATGCAGCAGGAAAAATGCAAGCGCGACAGTAATAACGAGACTGAATTTATCGATGGGAACAACCTTTGCAACGTCGCCAAGCTGAATGGCGCGATAATAACAGAGCCATGACGCGCCGGTGGCTAAACCGGACAGGATCAAAAATAACAGGCTTCTGCGGGAGATGGAGGCCAAACCGCGCTGTGCGCCGGTGGCGAATACAATTCCCCAGGAAAAGATGAGTACAACGAAAGTGCGTACTGCCGTCGCAAGGTTTGAATCGATTTTTTCAACGCCTATTTTTGCCAGAACAGAGGTCAGCGCGGCAAACACGGCGGAGCCAACTGCAAATACGGCCCACATGGAACCGCCTCCTTTAAAATGGACAGGTTATAAACCTATGTAGGAAAACCGCCTTTGGCTGTCCGCGCACGCTCTTTGGAGTAGCCGTAAAGGGCGTTTGGAAAATGTTCGCGCAGCGCGCCGATCACTTCGCGGGTTTCGCAGTGGGAGAGCCCGCGGATGCTGGCAGAATAATGGACGCCGCTGCGGTCGTAAAAGTGGACGGCAGCGTTCGTGCCGATTTGGACGCTCAGGGCAACCGGGTTCTCTGAAACCGGGATGCCATTCAATGTGAGATAGACCCATGCGGCCTCGCCATAGCTGAGAAAGCACGGCATATTGGAATTCTGCAAAGTGAAATAAATGCGCCGCGCGCCATACAGGAGCGTACCATTTTGAAGCGAAGCGGCCTCCTGTTCAATTTCCATACGATCCGAATTGGCGAGCATACGATAGCGTTCCAGGGTCGCCTTTCGGGAAGGTCGGCCGACGAAAAAGAAAAGGATGCCGATTGTCAGCAGAACACCAAATGCCACCATGAACAGAAAAAGTGCGACGATTGAAACCGTTTGGATCAGGTAGCCAAATGGCATGCCCCAAAAAGTGCCTGTCTCAAAGACTGAAAAGGTCAGAAAAACCATAACCAGACAGGCCGCCGAGATTGCCAGAAGCAGCAGCGGCTGGCGCGACCGGCGCATCAGACGTTTGTAAAATTGGAACGACATGATTTATTCCGCCTTTCCAAGCGTCCCCAGACTCGCGGCCTTGAGGTAAGCGTTGATAAAGCCGTCGAGATCTCCGTCCATAACGGCGTTAATATTGCCGCTTTCAAATCCGGTGCGGTGATCTTTAGCGAGCGTATACGGCATGAAAACATAGGAACGGATCTGCGATCCCCAGGCGATCTGCATCTGTTCGCCCTTGATCTCATTGATGTTGGCCAGGTGCTCGCGTTCCTTGATTTCTACAAGCTTTGCCGTGAGCATTTTCATACACATCTCGCGGTTTTGAAACTGGCTGCGTTCATTTTGACACGAGACGACGATCCCGGTCGGGATATGCGTCAGGCGCACGGCCGATGAGGTTTTGTTGATGTGCTGCCCGCCGGCTCCGGAGGAGCGGAACACATCCATCTTGATGTCCTCGGGATTGATTTCAACGGAGTGATCGTCGGGCAGCTCCGGCAGCACCTCGACCGAAGCGAACGACGTGTGCCGGCGGCCGGACGCGTCGAACGGAGAGACACGCACAAGACGGTGCACGCCGGCCTCGGACCGCAGAAAGCCGTAAGCATTGTCTCCGGTAATCAGGATCGAGGCGCTTTTAAGCCCTGCCTCGTCGCCGTCGAGATAGTCCAGAATTTTATACGTAAAGCCGTGGCGCTCGGCCCAGCGCGTATACATGCGGTAGAGCATCTGCGCCCAATCCTGCGCCTCGGTACCGCCCGCGCCCGCGTGGAAGGTCATAATGGCGTTGTTCGCGTCGTATTCACCGGTTAACAGCGTGGAGAGCTTCTGCGTTTCAAGATCGGACTCAAACCTTTCCACGTCGGCCAGCGCCTCGGAATAGACGGATTCGTCGTTTTCCTCGTCCGCCAGCCCGATGAGCGTGAGCGTATCGTCGTAAAGGGCGTTTAGCTTGTCGCAGGCTTCCAGCTTGCCTCTGACGCGCGCCGTTTCAAGCTGGTTTTTCTGCGAACGCTCTACATCGTTCCAGAATCCGGGAGCCGTCGTCTGCTCCTCCAGCTCGGCGAGCTTTCTGCGCAGAGCATCATATCCGATCGCCTGCGCAAATTCGTCAAGCTCCGCGCGATGCGCTTCCAGGCGCAAACGCAGTTCCTCAAATTGCAGCATATAATAGGTTCCATCCTTTCTGAGGTGTGTGGTGCGTGCCGGACGGGCGCAGTCCGCAAACCGAAAAGCAGGCACATATTGTCAGCATATATTATAGTATTTTTTCCCGTTTAAGTAAAGATAATCTTAAATTCAGGATGCGGATTCATATGCTCCATACTGCGTTTAAAAGCGGCAGATCAGCGT
>DVOF01000024.1 GCA_018713805.1 Candidatus Aphodoplasma excrementigallinarum
AAGTAAAATAGCCTGCCGTTTTTAAATAAAACGGTGCCAAAGCCGGGGTGCTTCCCGGTTTTTATGCCTGTTCAACAATCCATCAAAAAAAAGCGACGGTCGCCGTCGCTTTTTCTATGTAGCTTTATGTATCTTATAGCCTGCTGGAGCTCCACTTCCCGCACTTATCGCCCCACATGGCAACCGTTTCTCCGTTTACCACAACTTTGATTACTTCGCAGGCGTTGCTACAGCCGTTGCACTCGAAGCTGTGCGGCGTAAAGTCCAGGTCAATGCAGCCAAACCCTTTGAATTTCGTGGGCTGCCCGCTCTTTTCCACCTGATTTTTGGCCATCATGGCAACGCCGATGGCCCCCATTACATTATAGTATTTCGGAATGGTGACCTTGTGGCCGACCTGTTCCTCAAAGGCGTTTACAATGCCCTTGTTGGCCGCCACGCCGCCCTGGAACACAAAGGGCGGGTGCAGCGTCTTGCCCCTTCCCAAATTGTTCAAGTAGTTGCGCACAAGCGCGTCGCAAAGCCCCTTGATAATATCCGCCTTCGAGTAACCGTACTGCTGCTTGGCAATCATGTCCGACTCTGCAAACACCGTGCAACGCCCGGCGATGCGCACATTATTTTCCGCCGTGAGCGCCAGTTCGCCGAACTCCTGAATGGGAACGCCGAGCCGCTCGGCCTGATGGTCCAGAAAGGAGCCGGTTCCTGCCGCGCACACCGTATTCATGGAAAAGTCGGTCACAATCCCGTCTTTTACGATAATAATTTTAGAATCCTGCCCGCCAATCTCAAAAATCGTCTGAACGTCCGGATGGAAGTGGACAGTCGCCGTAGCGTGCGCCGTAATCTCATTTTTCACCACGTCGGCGCCCACCATCAGGCCGATCATCTGTCTGCCGCTGCCGGTAACGCCGACAGCGCCTACCTCATAGCCCTGTCCTTCCACCGCGTCCTTGAGCTGTGCCATTCCCTTTTTCACCGAATCGATTGGCTGGCCGTTGGTTCTGATGTAACGGTCAAACAAAACGTCTCCATGCTCGTCGATGGCCACCACATTGGTGCTCACCGAGCCAATATCTACCCCTAAATATATTTTTTTCATGCGCCTCTCCCCTCTGTCACGCGCCGTCTGCCGTCACGCGCCGTCAAACGGTAACCAGTTCCTTCCGATGTGTATCCGTCGTCTGCTTGGCCGTCTGCTCCTGGGTAGCATTTTCCGGCACATGGACACTCTCATGCTTCTTGCTTCTGCAAAGGTCCACAAACGCCTCCAGCCTGGTCTGCAAATTTGCCTCACCCAACTGTTCGTCCATGGAAACAGATAAAATGGGTATATTCAATTCCTCACTCAACTGCGGGATCATACTCCTTGTAATCAGCTCCGGCAGACAGCCAAAGGGCATCAGGTGAATCACCCCATCGTAGCCCTTTTCTGCAAAGTCGATGATACGGCCGGTGTTTTCCATATCGTGGCCGCCGCAGTTACAGGATTTATACTGTTCCGCCTTATCCCACATCTTCCAGGATTCGCTCTTGTTGAACTTGCGCGGCAGGATATTATGCTGTACCCATTCGGAAATATACTGTACGTTGGTCACCTCGACGCCCATGTCGTTGAGCCTCTGCTCCATGTCCAAATTGGTAGAACTTTCCATAATGACATAAATTTCTCCCACAATGCCGATCCGGGTGCGCTCTTCCGGCGCGACCTTACGCATGGGGACTGCGTCAAACATCTCCCACGCCTTTTTATGCGCGGCCTTTAAATCCTTCATATTGTAGCAGCCCTTGTAAAGCTTTACAATCTCGTCCCAGCAACGGTTGAACTCATCCTTGTTGATCTCATATGCCCTGCGGACTTTCAGCTCCTTTTCCAGCTCGTCCATCTGGCAAATCATGTTGTAGACGAGGCGGGCATACTGTGCAACCTTACGCAGAGGCGTCTTGTTTTTGATTTGTAAAATCTGGTGATAAAACTTGGAAAAATCCTCAAACATGGAATCAAAAATCACGACATCCACGTCGTATCCCATCTGCTTTAACGTCTTTTTGTGAACTTCGCCGTAAAGGCCTGCGCGGCAGGGGCCGCTGCCGCCCGAGGAAACGATAAGCTCCGCGCCCTGTTCACACGCCTCAATATACGTCCCCATCATAACCTTGAAGGGATAACAGATAAACTCCGGGCTGTGTAAAACGCCCAAATCCACCGTACGCTGTGTAGGCTTGTGGGGCGGGATCACCTCGTGCCCCAAAAGCTCCATTAATTTTTCATAGCCGGTAACACACCCCATATAGGGAAAAGACACTTTCATATGTACGCTTCAACCCCTTTTCCATGCAATGACCCTTTTCGTTCCTTGCTCATTTTCAGCATATCAATAAACGCCTCCAGCCGTGTCTGCACATGGCTTTCGCCGGTATGTTCGTCCACCCGCAGCGTCATAAACGGCTTGCCCGCCGCCTCGCAGTCCAGCTCCATAAGCTTGCCGATCACCGAATCGGGCCCACAGCAAAAGGCGGTCAGATGGATCAGCCCGTCCATCTCCGGCATGGCCAGCATCTCTCCTGCGGCATGGTATACTTTGCGGGCAAATACCCAATAGGGCTGCTTACCGCTGCCCCTTTTATTTTTTAACAGGTTCTCGTCGAGCATGTCAAACGTCACTACACGCACATTCATGTCGCGCATTTTCTGAATAGCGTTCATGCTGACAAAGTTGTCGTATACGTTGTTCACATACCCCAACAGGCCGATAGTAACCTCCCCCTCGCGGTGAGGCGGGGGAATCTGCTTGCCGTCGAATTTGTCGTAGGCCTCCAAAATGGTGTAGCCCTTTTTGCAGTCCTCCCGGAAGGCCAAAAACGCTTTCGCAGCCTTTTTCAAAGCATGCCGGAGCTGAGATTTGGAAACGCCCAGCACATCGCAGAGCTTCTCCCAGTCGGAGAAGCGGTCGATCACGTCGTCTTTGCTGGTAATGCGGATAGGCAGCGCCTTCTCCTTCAGGCCAGGAATGGAATAGTCCGCAATTTCCACCAAGCCCAGAAACTTGGGGCAGTACCACTCCTTCCCCATGGACACAAACTGGGGAAGCAGGATATAGTCTACATCCTTTTTTAGCAAATTCAGCACATGGCCGTTAAAAATTTTTATGGGCACACACAGCTCGGACACAGTGACCGAACCGCCTTCAGACACAATCCCCGCATTTGTTTCGTCAGAGATGACCAGTTGGCACCCCAGTTCGGAAAACAGCGTTTTCCAAAAGGGATAGTAGTAGTAATAAAGCAGCGCCCGCGGGATACCTATTTTCATAAAATGCAATTCCTTTCCCAAACGAAAATCAAAAGCTTATTATATCTAATTATACATGTTTCGATAAAATTTGTCAATCTTTTCGCCCCTATAAGCCTATGTCAAATAC
>DVOF01000025.1 GCA_018713805.1 Candidatus Aphodoplasma excrementigallinarum
GCTTCTTTTGCAGCAATATGCTATACTGGAAGTAGGTATGAACGAAAGGCGAAATTGAAATAAATAACAGGAGGGTTTGATATGCAGCAGACAAAAGTACTTATCGTCGACGACGACGTGAATATAGCGGAGTTAATCCGGCTCTGCCTGGAAAAGGAAGGCTATACGACCATTGTGGCAAACGACGGCATGAAGGCGATCGAGAAGTTCAAGTCCGAGGCGCCCAACCTCGTCCTGCTCGACGTCATGATGCCGAAGGTGGACGGCTGGCAGGTATGCCGGGAGATCCGCCGCGTGAGCAATATCCCGATCATCATGCTGACGGCAAAGGGCGACACGTTCGACAAGGTGCTCGGCCTCGAGCTTGGCGCGGACGACTATATGGTAAAACCGTTTGAAAGCAAGGAGCTGATCGCCCGGATCAAGGCCGTTATGCGCCGGTATGAAACAAAGGGGCAGGATATCACACAGGAGGTTGTGTATCCGAACCTGATCATCAACCTTTCCAACTACGAGCTGAAGATCGAAGGCGAAACGGTCGACGTCCCGCCGAAAGAGCTGGAGCTTTTATACTTCCTGTGCTCCAACCCCAACCGCGTTTTTACCCGCGAGCAGCTTTTGGAGGAGGTATGGGGCTTTGACTACTTCGGCGACTCCCGGACGGTCGACGTCCACGTGAAGCGTCTGCGTGAAAAGCTGGAAGGCCACGAAAAAAACTGGCAGCTCAAAACGGTTTGGGGCGTCGGTTACAAATTCGAGGTGAAGTAACGTATGTTTAAAACGATTTTTGGGAAGCTGATGTGGTCAAATATCGCCATTTTATTCGTCAGCTTCCTTTTGACTGGGATCTTGCTGTTTTCCATGCTCGGCTGGTATGTAACAAGCCAGAAGGCCGCCTCGCTCGAGGAGATCGCCCCTTCCATTGCCGACATGACAGTCAGCCTGCAAATCGAAAACAACAGCATCTTTTACCGTCAGATTTATCTCGACAACCTTGAAACGATCAGCATCGTCAGCGGGACGCAGATCATTGTGGCAAACACAAACGGCGAGATTTTTGCCAAAACGTCCCGCATCAGCGACAGTGCAGTCAGTGTAAGCGAAGAGTTTATGCGGGCTCCTTTAAGCGGCGTCACGAGTGTAACAACCGGCAGGTTCGGCGGCATTTTCAGCGAAACGACTCTGACCGTTGGTTATCCCATCCGCTATAACAGCGAGGTAATCGGCGTCGTCTTTTTGAGCGTATCCATGCCAAACCTCGACCGCGACCGCTTCAACATGGCCCGGCTGTTTATTGCAGTCAGCGCGGTCGTGCTCCTGATTGCGATTGTGATTTCCTATATTGTTGCACAAAAGATGTCGCGCTCGCTCAAAAGCATCAACCAGGCGGCTAAGAACATTGCCTCCGGCAACTTCAAGGCCAGGGTCCGCGTAACGAGCAGGGATGAAATCGGCCAGCTCGGGGCAACCTTTAACTATATGGCGGAGGCGCTCCAGCAGTTAGACGACACGCATACGAGCTTCATTGCCAACGTATCGCATGAGCTGCGCACGCCGATGACGACGATATCGGGCTTTATTGAAAACGTCCTGAATGGTACGATCCCGAAGGAGCGCGCGGGCGAGTACCTGAGCATCGCGCTGAGCGAGTCGAAGCGGCTGGCCCGGCTGGTAACCGATATGCTCGATATCTCGAAGATGAGCCTCGGCCAGTTCTCCGTGGATATGAAGCCGTTCGACCTTGCTGAGATGATCCGTCTGACGATCATACAGTTTGAGAGCCGTATTGAGGAAAAAGCCCTCGACGTCACGGTCGATTTCTCCAGCGAGCACGTCAACGTTATCGCCGACCGCGACTCGATCTCGCGCGTTATTACGAACCTGATGGACAATGCGGTCAAATTCTCCGACCCTGCGTCGCACCTTGACATCAAGGTGTTCACAAAGGGCGGCAAGGCCTATACCGCCGTTTCCAACGAAGGCTTTGGGATCGAGCCGGAGGATTTGCCGCACGTATTCGACCGGTTCTTTAAAACGGATAAGTCGAGGAATGATAAAAAGGGGACGGGGCTTGGGCTGTATCTGGTACAAAACCTGCTTGCAATCCACGGCCAGAAGATCGTGGTCAACAGCGTAGACATCTCTGACGAAGAATATGACGGCAACCCGAACCACCCGGCAAAACGGACGACATTTATCTTTTCTCTGGAGCTAGCATAAGCGCATAAAATTTTCTTTTAGGTTTTACAGTTTATTCATACTTTAGACAAAAAGGGTCTGTATAATAAAGCCATAACAAAAAACAAAGCATCCAAATAAAAAAATGAGGTGACTTTATTATGAGCGATTACAAGTGGTATCCAGACGATTATCAAATGGGCATCGAGCCCCATAAGAAGGAGACATCCCTGATTGTGTCGGAGGCAACGGAGCAGCCGAAAAAGAAGAAAAAGATGAAACCCTGGGTCGTTGCGCTGGTCACCGCGCTGATCACCAGCCTGCTTTGCACCGGCGTCCTCGGCGCATTCGTATTCGTCCCGGCGCTCAGCAGCTTAAGCTCCGGTTCGGCCGTGATTTACCGCGACGGCGAGGATATGCGGAACAAGGTTGACCTCTCCACCGCACTCGGCCTGCAGGGCGAGTCGGCAAGCGGGCAGGAACCCATGAGCATCGTCGACATCGCGCGTCAGGTTGGCCCGGCAGTTGTCGGCATCGTAGCAACCGGGGAATCGTCGAGTGGCATGTTCCTGATTCCTTCGCAGACGCAGAGCAGCGGTTCCGGCATCATCATCAGCTCCGACGGCTATATCGTAACAAACAACCATGTTGTTGAGAATGCTACCAGCCTGAAGGTTACGCTTAATACGATGGAAGAATATGACGCCAAGATAGTCGGCACAGACCCGCAGACAGACCTTGCCGTTATCAAAATCGAAGCGACCGGCCTTACATCTGCGGTGCTCGGCAACTCGAGCGACGTTGAGGTCGGCGAGCTTGCAATCGCAATCGGCAACCCGCTCGGGCAGGAACTGGCCGGTACGGTTACAACCGGTATCATCAGCGCGACCAACCGTCAGGTAACGGTTGACGACGTAGAGTATACCCTGCTACAGACTGACGCCGCAATCAATGAGGGCAACTCCGGCGGCGCGCTCGTCAATGCGTACGGCGAGGTTATCGGTATCAACAGCGTAAAAATGGCTTCCACCGGTGTAGAAGGGCTTGGCTTTGCCATCCCGTCCGACATTGCAAAACCGGTCATCAGCGACCTGATTGAATATGGCTACGTAACGGGCCGTCCGGTAATCGGTATCACCGGGCGCAACATCACAGAGGAAATGTCGCGGTATTACGATCTTCCGGTAGGCGTTTATATCCAGAGCATTACAGAGTTCTCCGCAGCGGAAAAAGCTGGCCTGCGTCCGGGCGATGTAATCATCCAGTGCGACGGCCAAACGATCGAAACTGTGGATGAGCTTAATGAAATCCGTGACCAGCACCAGGTCGGCGACACGCTGGCGCTGACGGTTGTACGTGACGGCCAGCGCATGGATGTTTCAGTCACACTTCAGGAAGACCGCAGCAGCGTGCCAACGCCAAATCCAAATGAATAAAATTTAATATGTAATTCCTCTTATGTTTTATATATAAGGAATTAGCGTGAAGCGAAAGCTTTACAACACAAGAAAGAACCGGTCCCCCCCTTTTCCGGTTCTTTTTTGCTGCTTTTGACTTTTTCGTTCTCCTGTAGTATAATACCGTTAAATTGGAAGGTGGTAATATGCAGTACACGGGCGCAAGGATCGTCCTCGAAATACTGAAGGAGAACGATATCGACACCATATTTGGCTATCCGGGCGGGGCTATCCTGCCCATTTATGACGAGCTGTATACCGGCAGCCACGGCATCCGCTCTATCCGCGGCGCACATGAGCAGGGGACGGCGCACGCCGCCGACGCTTATGCGCGCGTAACCGGGAAAACAGGCGTTGTGCTCGCAACGTCCGGCCCCGGCGCGACAAACCTCGTCACCGCACTCGCCACAGCGCAGGCCGACTCGGTCCCACTGGTCGCCATAACGGGGAACACCAGCATGGACCTGATCGGCAAGGACAGCTTTCAAGAGGTTTATATCGCAGGAATCACCATGCCGGTCACAAAGCATAATTTTGTCGTGCGTGACGTTGCCGCGCTCGCGCCGTCTCTCCGCCGCGCGTTTGAGATTGCGCAGGAGGGGCGTTGCGGCGCAGTTTTAGTCGATATTCCTAAAAATATTCTGACCCAGGCAACCACTTTTACAAAGCCGAAGAAAAAGCGCGCGCCCGCATACAGAGCGCGCAAGTCCGACATAAGAAAGCTCGCCGCGCTGATAAACGCCAGCACGCGCCCGCTCCTTTACTTCGGCGGCGGTGTAATTGCTGGCGGTGCATCCAATATGCTTTTGTCTCTCTGCATGGAGGCGAACCTGCCGGCGTGCCATACGCTGATGGGGACGGGTGCGCTGCCGTCGGATTGCCCATACAATCTCGGCCTTGCCGGCATGCACGGGCGGCGCAGCGTTGCCAAAGCGATTGACGAATGCGACCTGCTCGTCGCAATCGGCACGCGCTTTTCCGACCGGGTCGCCCTGTCCGGAAAGGATTTTGCGCACGAGGCCAAACGCGTCCATATCGACATTGACGACGCGGAAATCAGCAAAAATATCCGTATCTCGCTCGGCATCCAGGCCGACGCGGCGGACGTGCTTGCCCAGCTTGCTCCTTTGGTTGAGCCGAAGGCGCGCACGGCGTGGTTTGACCGGCTGCACAAATTGCAGGATATGCTTGACAAGCCTGACCCCTATGCGTCCATTCCTGGCCTTTCGCCCATGTATATCCTGGACCGGCTCGCGCAGGCGGCGCAGGAGGACGCTATCCTCGTGACCGACGTGGGCCAGCATCAAATCTGGGCCGCACAGCGTTACCCGTTCCGCTACCCCAAAACGCTGATTACCCCGGGCGGGCTTGGCACGATGGGGTTTGGTATGGGGGCGTCTGTCGGGGCAAAGCTTGCCGCACCGCAGAAGCAGGTTTTCCTCATCACCGGCGACGGAAGCTTCCACATGGATTTGATTGAGCTTGCGACAGCAGTCCGCTATGGCCTCGCCGTCAAGGTCATCGTCCTGGATAACGAATCACTCGGCATGGTGCGCCAATGGCAGCATTTGCAATACGGCGGGCGTTATGCGGAATCCGACGATGTGGGGACGACCGACTTTGCCGCCGTCGCGCGCGCATTCGGCGCGCAGGGCACCAATGCAGATACCTGTGCGGCGTTTGACGCGGCATTGGCAACGGCAATGCAGGCGGACGGCCCGTTCGTCATCCACTGCAAAATTGACAAACGCATTGAGGTTTCCCCGCTCCTGCAAGAGAGCGGCGGACATATCCTGATGCGGTAACACTTTTATACAGAAAGGCGGAATCCCTATGGAGAAATATATTTTATCCGTGCTGGTTTCCAACCAGTCGGGCGTGCTGTCGCGCGTATCGAGCCTGTTTGGGCAGCGCGGCTACAACATTGCTTCCCTGACGGTGAGCGCGACCAACAACGATGCAATCTCTCGTATTACGCTTGTCGTACGCGGCGACGAATATATCCTGGAACAGATTGTAAAGCAGCTCTCCAAGCTCGAAGACGTAGTGAAAGTGCATAAGGTCGACGTGCAGAACGCGCTGTGCCGCGAGCTGCTCCTGCTCAAGGTGGCAATCGATCCATCGACGCTGACAAAGGTAAAGGAGGCGGCAGAGCTGTTCCGCGCGAAGATCATCGACGTTGCGCCCGCTTCCATCATTCTGGAGCTGACCGGGCAGGAGAGCAAAATTGACGCGTTTTTGGAGTTTTTAAGCCCTTATACCATCATTGAGATGTGCCGTACCGGAATCACCGCCATGGAGCGCGGCAGCGGCGCGGTTTTGTAGGAGCAGGCCATGGATGGGATGCAACGGTTTTCCAGCCTCTGCTCTGCGGCCATCGGACAGGAGCGCGCCCGCGCCGGAATCGGCACGCTGTCAGAAAAGACGCTCCACGCCGTGCTAAAGCAGTTTTTTGAGCCGGACACCGCTAAACACGAGGTAAAGGTCGGCCGCTACATTGCCGATATTGTAAACGATAGCGGCATTATCGAGATACAGACCCGCGCGTTTCATGCGCTCCGCCCGAAGCTTACCGTCTTTTTGGAGCGCGGGCCGGTCACGGTCGTGTACCCGATCGCGCATACAAAATGGCTTTATTGGGTCGACCCGGAGAGCGGAGCGCTGACAAACAAGCGCAAAAGCCCAAAGACCGGCTCGGTGTACGACGCGTTTTACGAACTGTATAAGATCAAGCCCCTGCTCCCCCACCCGAACCTGACGCTGTGCCTTCTGCTGGTCGATGTGGAGGAATACCGTTACCTCAATGGATGGAGCACAGACCGAAAAAAGGGCTCGTCGCGCTGCGAGCGGATTCCTGTCGCGCTGTCTGATATGGTTTATCTACGCAGTATAGCGGATTACCGTGCGCTTGTGCCAGATTCTCTGCCGGATGCATTTACCACAAGGGACTTTGCCCATGCGGCAAAGCTCCGGCAGAATGCGGCTCAGCGCGTCGTACACATCCTTTACCATTTGGGCGTGCTTGTCCGCACCGGCAAGCAAGGCGCATTCTACGAGTATCAAATAAAATAAAGCCACAGGTTTCCCCGTGGCTTATTTTAATCCTGCAAAAAGGTAAGCAGCTTTTCTTTTGCCCAGTCATAATCTTCCACCGTCAGGCTGACGATCTCGTCGGCTTCCATCTTATCAAGCTGGTCAAGCACGGAAAAATCGTCCATCCGGACAATCCGGCCCAGAATCTCTTCTACCAGCGCGCCGCCGCCCTTCTGGCGCGCCATATGCAAAAGCTCATAGTCGAGAATGCCGCGCCGCAGTGCCTGATAGCGCAGGCTCAGCAGCACGTCGCCCCCGCGCGACGGATAGACAAAGCACGTGTCGCCGCAGCGCCAGTCCGGATACCGGAAGCGCAAATCAGCGCGCGGGTCGTCCGGCCATACGGTATAGCTCCAGCGCAGGAAGCCCGCAAAACCGAAATAATCGGTCAGATACCCGATTGCGCGCGACTCGAGCAGGTGCGAACAGAGATATGTATTCGGCACCTTCGGGCTGCAGCAGACGTACCACGAAACGCGGTGCGTCCCCTTTTCTGCCATGTCGTGCAACAGGTCGTAGTCCCGTGCCATACAGAACAGGCCGGGCACAAAATCCGACACTGTAGTGCGGAATCCCTCAATAAATTCACGGTGGTTGACCGCCGTTTTGTACCGAAACCGCGGCGCGGCCTTCCGGACTGCGGCAAGGCTCTTCTGGTACCGCTCCAAATCGTTTGGTTCATCCGCCGCTATGCGGACAATGTCAAGATACCCCCTCTCGGCAAAATACGCCTCGAGCGCGGACAGGTAAGCGCAAATCCCCTCTGCATCAGAAATATAGCGGTAGGTGCCCGTCGCCTCGTCATAGTACCGAACGCGGATATACTCCGGATACCCTTCCGGCGCAAACTGGTACTCGTCGTCTTCACACTTCCAGATGTTGCAGACGCCAAACACCTCGATCTCATCCCGGATGCCGTATTGGAAGCAAAGGTCGATGTACCGCTGCATAATAGAATAGTCGTAGTGGTACGTTCCGGTCTTGTCCCGGCATACCCGAATCATACTGTACTCGAACAGGTCGCTGCTCTCCTGCGGGTCGTAGAAGCACCGCTGGCCCGACCACGGTATCTCGCTCACGACAACCGTAATCGCCTTCTGGCCCAGCGCGGCCAGCGACCTTACATACTTTTCCAAAATTGCAAAATGCGCGTCGCCGTAGAGCGGCACTTCATGCTTGCGCGCAATGTTGCTATTGTGCTGCCACAAATCCAGATGGAACGCGCGCTCCTCAGCCTTCGGGAGCGTTACATTGTAAATCTGTATAGTAAACGGCAGCGTCTGCACCAATTCTTCCGGCTCAAACATCCGGTGATGATAGAGCCGGATCTCCCCTTCATAGCGCCCTGCCTTTGTCCCCGGTCCGACTTCCGCCTCCGCCCAAATACAGCAGATTTCGTGCGCAGCCACCTCTACTGTTGCATCCGCAAGCAAAATATCCGCTTTCCGGAGACTATCGTCGTCTGTCACCGCCCCGATGTGGCGCAGCGTAACGGGAAATGGCAGGCCGCACGCCGCAACGCGGATATTGTCGCGTACGTCGCGCGTGCTGAAATACGGCTCCGCGCCGATTGTGACTGAAGCCGCTGTATCCGCATCCAGCAGTATCTGAAACGCCGCGAAGTCATTCCTCGCCGCGCGTATCTGTATCGATTGCCGGGCAAACAGCGCCTCCTTGTACGCTTTTACGCTCTCTATTGCATACAGTCGCTCATACACATGCTTATAGCTTTCGTGCTGAAATGCGCTCCTGATTTTCACACAATCCCCCCTGATTTTACTTTTTCCATATAGCTCCATCATACCATGCTTTCCGTCCCATTGCAAGACGGAAAATTGAACGGTTTCGCTGTTTTTCTGTGCAAAAAGGCCCGCTTTCTCCCTCTGCACCGGATATCGCAGGTCAAAAATCGTCGAGTTTGACGCGATTGCAAGAAAATGTGTTGAAATTGATTTTCCACTTGCTTATACTGAAGAGGTGTGGTATGATATTTGTGAAAATATTTCGGTAAATTTTACCGGGTAAATTTACCGTTTAAACGGAGGTTACACAATGGCCGATGTATTCACGCTCACGGGCTTTTCAGACGAGATATCGCCTGATATCAAGGAGCAGCTCTACTATCTCAACCAGTTTGGAATCAAGTATTTTGAAATACGCGGCGTTAACGACAAAAACATCGCCGACCTGACGCTTGAGGAAGCGCGGAAGGTGAAGTCGCTCGCCGACGGGTACGGCATCCGGGTATCCTCGATCGGGTCGCCGATCGGTAAGATCAAAATCACCGACCCGTTTGAGCCGCATTTAAGCCAGCTTGCGCACATTATCGAGCTGGCAAAGCTGTTTGAAACGGACTACATCCGCGTTTTCAGCTTTTATATCCCGCAGGGCGAAGACCCGGCGGCGTATAAAGACGAGGTCATCCGCCGGATGAAGGCGATGACGGCGCTGGCGGAGAAGGAGGGCGTTATCCTCCTGCATGAAAACGAAAAGGAAATCTACGGCGACATTGCGCCGCGCTGCAAAGAAATTTTGGATGCAGTAAATTCGCCGAACCTGCGCGCCGTGTTCGACCCGGCAAATTTTGTCGAGTGCGGGCAGGAAACGTATCCGGCGGCGTATGAGCTGCTCAAGGACTATGTAGTTTACATCCACATCAAGGACGCTGTCGCACATGGGAAGATCGTCCCCGCTGGCTACGGCAGCGGGCACATCGAGGAGCTTCTGCGCGCGTTTGAGCAGGCCGGGTACCGGGGCTTCCTCTCGCTGGAGCCGCATTTGGGCCACTTTGCCGGGCTGGACGCACTGCAATCCGACACAACGGTCGTAAACGAGGACAAAAGCGGCCCGGACACGTTCAAGCTTGCACAGGACTCGCTTATGAAGATATTGGACAGGATCTGAACAAATACATTTTAGAAAGGAACCGTGTCAGTATGGAAAAAATTAAACTTGGTATCATCGGTGTGGGCAACATCGGCGTGACCCATTCCAAAAACATTACCAGCGGGCAGACAAAGCTCGTCGACCTGGTCGCTGTCTGCGACATTGCGCCCGACCGGCGCACCTGGGCTGAGAAAAACCTGCCGGGCGTAAAAGTGTTTGACGACGCGACGGAGATGATGAAGAGCGGGCTGATCGACAGCGTGCTGATTGGCGTGCCGCACTACGACCATCCGCGCCTTGCGATCGAGGCGTTTTCGTACGGCCTGAACGTGTATAATGAGAAGCCGGCCGGCGTCTATACAAAGCAGGTATTGGAGATGAACGAGGCGGCGAAAAAGTCCGGCAAGGTGTTCTCCATGGGTTTTAACCAGCGGACGCGCCCGCCGTTCCAGAAGGTGCGCCAGCTTGTCCAGAGCGGCCAGCTCGGGCATATCAAAAAGGTGATCTGGATTGCGACGGACTGGTACCGCCCGCAGGCGTACCACGACTCTTGCAGCTGGCGCTCGACGTGGAAGGGCGAGGGCGGCGGCACGATCATCAACCAAAACCCGCACAACCTTGACCTGTTCCAGTGGATTTTCGGCATGCCGTCTAAGATTCTTTCTATGAACGACTACGGCAAATATTATAACATCGAAGTAGAGGACGACGTTTCGGCGTTCTTCAAATACGACAACGGAACAGTCGGCATTTACACGACCTCGACGGGCGAGGCCCCCGGCACGAACCGGCTCGAGATTTCGTGCGACATGGGGAAAATCGTGTGCGAGTTCGGCAAGATCACGTTTTGGCGCAATGTAGAGTCGGAGCGCGAGTTTAACAAAAACTTTGACGGTGTGTTCGGTACGCCGGAGTGCTGGAAGTGCGAGATTCCGACAAAGGACGAGGACAGGCCGCAGCACGCGATCCTGCTCGACAACTTTGCCGACGCGATTCTGCACGGCAAAGAGCTGCTTGCCCCCGGCCTGGAGGGGATCAATGAAATGACGATTTCAAATGCAATCTACTATTCCGACTGGCTAGGCAACAAGTGGGTCGATGTGAAAAACTTCGACCACGACGGCTTCTATAACGCATTGCAGGACAAAGTTGCAAAGTCGACTGTTGTAAAGAATGTCAAGCAGAAAACGGCAGGCACAGAGGGTAGTTATTAATTTAATCATATATATTTTAAGGAGGCATTTACATGGAAAGATTGATTGGAGCACAGATGTATACCGTCCGCGAACACCTGCAAAATGAAGCAGATGTCGAAACGTCGATCCAGAAGCTCGTCGGCATTGGCTACAAATTTGGCCAAAACAGCGGAATGGGACCGATTGCACCCGAAAAGCTCAAGGAAATCTGCGACAAGGCAGGCTATCGCATTACCGGCTCCCACAACAGCTTCGACGAGCTCGTAAACGACACGGCAAGGGTTATCGCCGACCACAAGGTTTACGGCGACATGATGCCGGGCATCGGCGGTCTGCCGGAGTCGGCAAGGACGAGCAAGGAGGGCATCCTCAGCTTTATGAAGGACGCGAACCTCGTTGCTGATAAGCTTGCGGCAGAAGGTATGACGTTTACCTACCACAACCACGCGTTCGAATTTGTAAAGGTAGAAGGCAAGACCATCATGGACTACATCCTCGAAACGGCGAACGACAACTTCAAGCTCATGGTTGACGTTTACTGGCTCAGCGTTGCAGGCATTAACCCGGTGAAGTTCCTGCGCACATACAAGGACATGGTTGGCGGCGTACACTACAAGGATTTGAAGGTCGTTGACAACGCGCCCGCAATGTGTGAAATCGGCGAGGGCAACCTTGACTGGGAGGAAATCTGCGCTGTCTGCGACGAGATTCAGCCGCGCTACATCTATGTGGAGCAGGATACGAACTGGACGCCCGACCCGTTCACTTCGCTTGCGACAAGCTACGCAAACCTCAAGAAAATGGGCTACAAATAAGAATTAACGTTCTTCCGGCGGGCAGGCGCATTGGCTGCCCGCCAAACTTTTATTTCTACAACAGAAAGGATCGTGAAACCATGAAGATGTCGTTTCGCTGGTATGGCGATTCCGACCCGGTCACGCTCGAATATATCCGCCAGATTCCCGGCATGGAGGTTATTGTCAGCGCAATCTACGACGTGCCGGTCGGCGAGGTATGGGACGGGGACAAGATAAAAACGCTGGCAGATAAGGTTGCAGCGGCGGGCATGAAGCTCGACGTAATCGAGAGCGTCCCTGTCCACGAGGACATCAAACTCGGCAAGCCGAGCCGCGACCGATACCTCGCCAACTACTGCCAGAACATCAGAAACCTTGCAAAGTATGGCGTAAAGGTCATCTGCTATAACTTTATGCCGGTGTTCGACTGGCTCCGCTCCGATCTGGACTATAAGCTTGCCGACAACTCGAGCGCGCTGATTTTCAAGCAGGAAACGGTCGACGCACTCAACCCCTACACGTCCGACCTGTCGCTACCCGGCTGGGATGCAAGCTATACAAAAGACGGGCTGATTGCGCTTTTGGACGAATACAAGGCCGTCGATGCGGAGAAGCTTTGGGAGAATTTTGCGTACTTTTTAAACGCCATTATGCCCACCTGCGACGAGGTCGGGATGAAAATGGCGATCCACCCGGACGACCCGCCGTGGCCCATATTCGGCCTGCCGCGCATTATTACGGGCGCGGACAGCTACGACCGGATGATTTCGATTTGTCCGAGCTTAAACAACGGCTTTACCGTCTGCACGGGCAGCCTCGGCGCGTCGCCGGATAACGACCTGCCGGCTATTATCCGCAAATACGGCGACCGGGCGCACTTCATCCACCTGCGGAACGTCAAGCGCACGGGCGAGAAGTGCTTCGAGGAAGCGGCGCATCTGTCCGCCTGCGGCTCGCTTGACATGTATGAGATCGTGAAGGCCATGTATGAGGCCGCGCCGGAAGCGTACGTGCGGCCCGACCATGGGCGCATGATCTGGGGCGAGCAGGGCCGGCCCGGGTATGGCCTCTACGACCGCGCGCTCGGCGCGGCGTACATCAACGGCCTGTGGGAAGCCGTTGTGAAAGCAAACCGATAAAAAGAAAAGAGGGACAAACCATGAATAAAATTGACTTAAACGGCAAGGTCTGCGCCATAACGGGCGCGGGCGGCGTACTGTGCAGCGAGTTTGCAAAGGCTGTCGGCGCATGCGGGGCTAAGGTTGCTGTGCTCGACTTAAACGAAGACGCGGCAAAGCGTGTCGCAGACGAAATCAACGCGGGCGGCGGCTGCGCGATTGCGGTTGTATGCAACGTTCTTGTGCGCGGCTCGCTCGTGGAGGCAAAGAAAATCATCAACGATAAGCTCGGCAAAATCGACATCCTCATCAACGGCGCGGGCGGCAACAACCCGAAGGGCTCGACCGACAAGGATATCTATGAGGACGGCGACATCGACGCTGAGAGCGTAAAGTCGTTTTTCGACCTTGACCCGGACGGTATCCGCTTCGTATTTGACTTAAACTTCATCGGCACGCTCCTGCCGACACAGGTATTCGCGGAGGATATGGCACGCAATAAGGACGGCGTTATCGTCAACGTATCGTCCATGAATGCGTTCTGCCCGCTCACGCGTATCCCGGCTTACAGCGGCGCAAAGGCTGCTGTGTCGAACTTTACGCAGTGGCTCGCGGTGCACTTTGCAAAAACGGGAATCCGTGTCAACGCGATTGCGCCTGGCTTCTTTTTGACAGCGCAGAACAGAACGCTGCTCACCAACGAGGACGGAAGCTACACCGCGCGTTCGCACAAAATCCTGAATATGACGCCGATGGGCCGCTTCGGCGAGCCGGAGGAGCTTTTAGGTACGCTATTGTACCTGCTCGACAACGAACAGTCCCGCTTCGTCACGGGGATCGTTGTGCCGGTTGACGGCGGCTTCTCGGCATATTCCGGCGTATAACCGCGCAGAAAGGACGGTTCACATGAAAGCATTTATGGATCAGGATTTTTTACTCAAAACCGATACGGCAAAGCACCTGTTTCACGATGTGGCAAAGGATTTGCCCATCTATGACTACCATTGCCATCTTGTGCCGGCGGAAATCTACGAGGACCGCAGCTACGACAATTTGACGCAGCTCTGGCTCGGCGGCGACCACTATAAGTGGCGCGCCATGCGGCTGTGCGGCGTGGAGGAAACATATATCACGGGCGACGCAAGCGACCGCGAGAAGTTCCGCGCCTTTGCGTCGATCATGCCGCTATTGATTGGCAACCCGCTCTATCATTGGGCGCACCTTGAGTTGCAGCGGTATTTCGGCATCCACACGCCGCTGTGCGAGAAAACGGCGGATATGATTTATGACAATGTGGCAGAGCAACTCAAAAGTGGACGCTTCAGCGCACGCAAGTTTATCGAGATGTCCAACGTCGCCGTCGTATGCACGACCGACGACCCGACCGATACGCTCGAGTACCATAGCAAGCTCAAGGAAGAGGGCTTTTCGACCCGCGTGCTCCCCACCTTCCGCCCCGACAAGGCGTTAAACATCCGCCAAGACGGCTTTGCAGACTATATCGCCCTGCTTGGCAAGGATATTGCCGACGTGGACGCGCTGCTTGCTGCCCTGTATGAGCGGGCGGACTTTTTCGCCTCCGTGGGCTGTAAAATCAGCGACCATGCGTTTACAACGGTTCCGTTTGTCCCGGCCCATCTGACGACTGTGAACGAGATTTTTGCAAAACGCCTGCGCGGTGAAGCAGTTACCGACGAGGAGGCCGACGCTTACACGACGTATGTGTTCCTGCGTCTGTGTGAAAAATACTATGACCTCGGCTGGGCGGTGCAGATTCACATTGGCGCCATGCGCAACAACAATACGGCCATGTTTGAGCGGCTCGGGCCGGACACGGGCTACGACTCGGTCTATGCGTCCAACTATGCCGAGCAGCTTTCCCGCCTGCTTGACAGCCTTGCAAAAGAGAATAAGCTACCCAAAACAATCCTCTATACGCTCAACCCCTCCGACAACTATGTGCTCGCAACTATGCTCGGCAACTTTGCCGCCGACGTACGCGGCAAGATGCAGTTCGGCTCGGCGTGGTGGTTCTGCGACCATATCGAGGGCATGACGCGCCACTTCCGCGAGCTTGCGTCGATTGGCGCGGCAGGGACGTTTATCGGCATGCTGACCGACTCGCGCTCGCTTCTGTCCTACCCGCGCCACGAATATTTCCGGCGCATCATCTGTGATATCATCGGCGGTTGGGTCGAGGAGGGGCAATTCCCGAACGACGATGAGGTACTGGCAAAGCTAATACGCGGTATTTGCTGTGATAATATTATTGAATATCTTGGGTTCTGATTTTTGTACAATAGAAAAAGGAGACGGATGATCCGTCTCCTTTTTATTTTATTTCCCCTTAATCAATCGGGTACGACCCTTCTACTGTATCAGAGAATGCATAGTGGACTGCGCCTTCCCCATCCAAATAGATCATATAGGCTTTTGCATACCACGTTTCCCCTGCGCTTACATTTGCCTTCCGGATTGTGTACTGCCCATCGTTCGCCGTAGAAGTCCCGACTGCCTTAATCACGCCGTCCGTCGTAATGTCAAAGTAACCGGGCTGATTATACATCAGGATACCAGACTCGACGAGCGTATACGCGCTGTCCAGGCTGCGCTCTGAGAAGAATGCGATCTTGCCATCTTCAAGTATAATCGGCTCATATGCCGTGATGACCGGCTCTTTTACGACTTCTGCTGCTTCATCCACATACACGGCCTCTACCCGGGTCTGTGCCGCGCCCATATAGAACGAATACGTTTCGCTATAGCTTACGGTTTTGCCCTCTTTCGTCCAGTATGCAAACTTCTTCCCATCCGGGACTGCTTCCTGGTCAAGCGTCACTGTCAAAAGCGTATCATATGCGTAGCTGCCCGAGGTATTCCCGTCTGCAAGCGTACCGCCGATTACCGAAATCGCATACTTGTCGTCAGCCTTTGCATAGCCTGCTGTATAAATGGTGCTGCCTGCTGCCAGCCGGTCATACGAAATCGTATCACCCGCTTTGATATTCGACATAGTATTGTCCTTCAGCCATCCGCCAAAGATACGCCCCGTGTACGTTGGATCTTCCGGAACCTCGACACTTCCATCCGCCTGTACCTGCTGGTAGCGTACAACCTGATTATTCTTGTTCTTGAACACCACGGTCTTGGTTCCATCTGTTCCCGCCGGTGCAAACACAGCCTCAATATTCCGGTCCGACCCAAGATAGAGGGTGTACTCTGCCTGGTCGGAAACAATCCGGCTGGAATCCTTGTCGATCCAGTACAGGAAGGTATAGTCTGCGTCAGCAGCCGCAGTCAGCACGACCTTTGTGCCGCGCGCAAAGTCGGCTTCTTTACCAGTGGACCAGTCCGCGGACGGTTCGTCCCCGACAACGGCCTGTACTGTACCGCCTGCTGCACCAACCGTAAGATGTGCCTGCTGTGCAGCCTGAGTAAGCGTAAATGTGTATTCTACGGTATTACCATTGGGTGCCTTCACCTTGACCAGGACATTAGCAGGCAGCGCCGTTACGAGGTAGGAACTTCCTGTAGCCTCTTCACTGCCATAGAGCACAGCCGCACCGCTGTCTGTCGGCGTAATAGCAAGCTCTGCCGTCATTACGTCCGCATCAACTTCCACGGTATACTCTGTCTGCTCTGCAACGACCGGAACCGTTTCCCCGTTGACCGTGATTGATGCAATGGACGCATCACTCGAGAGCGTATCCGGGTTTACTTTCCCCTGGCTGTCCCAGACAATTACATACGTCGGCGGGTCCCAATAGGTCGTCGTGTCGGTAAGCGAAGCATCGTCCCAGCCATAGTTTGGGATGTTGACCGTTTCTCCCTCGTTGAAATGACGGTAATAAACATTTTGGCCAGCCAATTTCAGGCCGTTTTCGTCTGCTTTCGTCCAATCCTCCGGCGCATTGTACCATGTACCATTGACGGTATTGGTAAACACCGTTGCGCCAGATGTCACCGTAAAGCTCATCCAGTACGGCTCGTCATTTTTGCCCGAATATGCCCCTGTAAAGAAGGGCTGCCCCTCCGAGCCTTCAATCACAATCCCGTTTGGATCGGTAACCTTATCATACTTCAGCGGCCCAGTCTCCCCCTTTGGGCGGCGGATTATCGTACCGCCGCTGAAATACTCCGAGGTATTGTCCTTAGAAAGGAAGCGGTTGGTGCGGTCGGAATAAACAAGTGTGGATGCGCCTAACGCTTCCTCGCCTAATACGATGTCATCCTCTACTATATAACTCAGCCCATACGCCTTTTCCATGTTTGTACTGTAATAGGATACGCCGGGCAAACCATCTCCGCCATAGATATGAACCGGGTCGACTTTCGGCTCAGTGCTGGCATCCCCGACATAGGTATAGCAGGACTCTGCATTCAGTACAAAATTCGTTACCTTATCCTCGCCGCTGATCTCCTGCCCAACCGCGTCGTCCCATACGATAAACGGGATCAGGTTCTCATTCTCACTGCTGCCCATCGTGTAGACCTGGACTTCCTCACCGGCCTCAAAATGGCGGTAAACCATCGTCTGGTTGGAAACCTGGTTTGCCGTTGCAGAGCAAATCCTATCTTCATAAAGCCCCGTCTGATCGTTCTTGTTCCTGCTACGGTCAATGCGGTTCTTCGGCGTCACAGAATCTCCTACCCGGTAAACGCCGTTTATCACCTCGCCGTACTGAATGCGGTAAAAACCGAGCGGCAGGTCAAAGCTATCCGCTATATTACACCCCGCTAAATTGGAAAGCTGGTCTGTACCGCCTGTATAGCCTTCCTTTGCATTAACAATTTCGTTCGTAAAATCTGTATAAATATCAGCAACCTTTTTCCAGCCGCGTTCCTCTGTATGGTTCTTTGACACATCACCGGCAAAAGCCGCAAGATAAATTGTGCCCGGCTTGTTTGCCGTTATGGTAAAGTATTTATTGTCCCCCGCGTGATACGCTTTGATTTCATCGTCCGAGGAACGGGTCGAATCATTCAGCGGCAGGGCAATATGCGTCGCACCCTTGATATATTTCCCTGCAAAAGCGAGCACATGCTGCGGATACCGGTCGGAGAAGAGCGGGACCCGCGTATCCAGCGCACTCGGATTCACTGCAACCGGCCCAACCGTCTTTAGCCCTGCGTCCGGCGTAAGCGTAATATTTCCGTCGTTATAGCCGTAGGCAGTCTCAAACTGTCCGACATGAATCGTATAGACGTTTTTGTAGGTATGTCCATCGACCGTACGGCTTGCAAGAACCTTTACCGTATCGCCCACCGACGCATTCCATGTCTCCTCACCTGTCGTCATGTTAAAGGCGCGGTATGCCGTCTCTTCCAGATACGGATAGGAGGCCTCCGTTTCCGCC
>DVOF01000026.1 GCA_018713805.1 Candidatus Aphodoplasma excrementigallinarum
ATATTACCCCTAGGAGGAGGAAAAAAGTATGAAAAAGATAAGCAAATTTGTTTGCTGTCTGCTCAGCATTGCGATGCTTTTGACGGTCCTGCCGTCCGGCATGGTCTGGTCAAGCGCCGCAGTGGATATGGAGACAGTGAACGGGTATCTCGACTTTGAAGCCGAGGACACCGACTACGACAAGGATAAGCTGAAACTTGTCAAGGATAAGGAACTGTATTCGGGCGGGCAGGCGCTCAGCGTCCCGGCCGAGGACAAAGACGATCCGCCTGCCGACGCCGAAGCGCACATCGACCTGAGTTTTACGGCTGACGTCGGCGGTACATACACGATCTGGATGCGCAACACGGCTTCTGTGTCGAACCAAGCGGGCCAGAGCGTATATTTATCTTATGGCGGCCCGGATCAGCCGTATTCATGGACCAAAATCGAGGGCGAGCCGGACGAGCCGGCATGGACCAAGCTTTGCAGCATGAACGTAGCTGCGGGGGAAACGGGTTATGCGCGTCTGCGCGTACGTCAGATGATGGGTATTGCCTTTGACCGCTTCATCATCACCAACGACACCTCCTTTACGCCGGACGACGTTACGCTTGGCCTTGCGGAAGCAACGCCGACCCCCTCCCCTGTCAGCACGCCTGATGCGGACACGGTGGCAATCAAAACGGAAAACGGGAACGCAATCATTGAGGCAGAGGACCTCGAATTTAACGAAACCCGGTTTGCTGTAGCGAAAAACGAAAATGCTTCCGGCGGAGAAGCGCTTGCTGTTCAGACGGAAGATAAAAACGAGCCGCCCGCAACGCAGGCGGCGGACATCGACCTTTCCTTTGTTGCCGATGCACCCGGTACGTACAATGTCTGGATGCGCAACACTGCAACGCAGGAAAACTCTTCGGGTAACAGCGTCTTCCTCTCGGTTGGTTCAGATCCGTACCAGTATTTCGTAATCCAGGGTACACCGGAGGAATTTGCATGGACTAAGCTCGGCACCGTAACCATCAATGAGGCGGGCGGCATTGGCATGGTCCGTCTGATTGCGCGCCAGAGCTATAACATCAGCATCGACAAATTCATCATTACGAGCAACCGGGCGTTCAACCCGGAGGGCATGGACCCGGACCCGACCCAGGCGGCCGTATCCGAACTGCCGAGCGGCGTATACCCCACGCCGTCCATCACGCCTCCCCCGTCGCATCCGCGCCTGTTCTTCACCGAAGCGGATATCCCGACGCTGAAGGCAAATCTTGACGCGGAGCAGAATGCGGCTGCCAAAGCGGCATGGGAGGAATCGATGAACTACGATTCCGACGGTACGCTCCCAGCGCCGACGTCCGGCGGCAGCAACTTCGATTACCAGGTATTTAACGCAATCGAGGCTAAGGCTTACGATTATGCAATCAATGGCAATACCGAGCACGGCGAATCTGCGATTGCTATGATCAAAAACGCGCTTGCGACAGCGGACTTCATGAATGACCAGTTTAAAGTACGTGCGTACGGCCGTTTGATTATGACGGTCGGCAAGGTATACGACTGGTGCTATGACCTGCTCAGCGACGATGACAAAACGCTTCTGATTGCAAACACGGCGGCATCCGCTTCCAACCTTTCTGTCCAGTATCCGCCAAGTGGTATGGGTGTAATCGTCGGCCACGGCGCAGAGGGGCAGCTTTTGATGCATCTGATGTCGTTTGCAATTGCGACCTATAATGAACAGCCCGACATCTATAACTATGTAGCGGGCCGGTTCTTTGATGAATACATTGAGCCGAGAAACTATTACTATCAGTCCGGCAGCTACCATCAGGGCAGCTCGTATACAAGATACACCAATGATATTGTGTGCGCATTCATGTTTAAACGCATGAGCGGCGTGGACGTTTTCTCAGACGATTTCCACAGCGTATTCTATGAGCTGCTGTACCGCCGCCGCCCAGATGGGCAGAACTTCCGCACCGGCGACGACTTTAACGAGTATGGCAACCAGAGCTCGAGCTTCTGGCCGAGTTATCTGACCCCGCTCCTGTATGGCTCAGCATACTACAGCGACCCGTATCTGAAGCGTGAAGCGGAGAAGTGCTCGCCGAACCTGTCGAGCTTCCCAGAGGACACGGAAGGCGCATTCACGGCGACCATGTTCCTGATTTTGAACGACCCGAACCTGCAGGGCGAGTCGAATGTGGCGCTCCCGCTGACCCGTTACTTCGGAAGCCCGAACGGCGCGATGATTGCGCGCACCGGCTGGAACGACGGGTACGATTCCCCGGACGCGATCGCTTACATGAAGATCGGCGAGCGGTGGGCGGCAAACCATGAGCATCTTGACTCGGGTAACTTCCAGATTTACTACAAAGGTATTCTGGCAAGCGAGTCGGGTTACTATGGCGCAGGCTATGGTTCCACGCACGACTACAACTACCATAAGCGCGGCGTTGCACATAATATCCTTACCATCTATGACCCGGATGAGGAAATGAACTACTACGGCGCTGTGGCAAACGACGGCGGGCAGAAAACGCCGATGAACGGCGAAGAGCCGACCAATATGGAAAAGTGGATGAACGAAGGCTACCAGCGCGCAACCGTAACCGCGCACGAGTTTGGCCCCGACCCGGTAACACCGGAATACAGCTACCTTGCCGGCGACATCACAGACGCATACTCGGATAAGGTGGACGAGGTGCTGCGCAGCATGGTATTCCTGCCGCTTGAGGACAGCGACCATCCGGCGACGTTCATCGTTATGGATAAGGTAACAAGCACAAACGAAAACTTCCAGAAGAGCTGGCTTCTGCATATGCAGGAAGAACCGCAGGTGGAAGGCAACAAGATCATTGTAACGCGGACAGAGGGCGACTACAACGGCCGCATGGTAAATGAAACCCTGCTTCCGCAGTCGGTCAACATTTCCAAGATCGGCGGCGAAGGGCAGGAGTTCATGATCGGCGATACGAACTATGGCTACACCGTAACACCGACCGCAGTCGCGGAGGTTGGCTGGGGCCGCGTGGAAGTATCTCCGGCCGAGGCAAACGAGACCGATTATTTCTTGAATGTTATGACGGTTTCCGACGCGGATACGACGGCACCCGACCTGGAGAGCACGCTCATCGAGGGCGACAATTATGCAGGTGCGGTCATCTCGAACCGTGTGGCAGTATTTGCAAAGGATAAAGACCGCATTTCGGGCTCGCTTTCCTTCGACGTACCGGGCAGCGGCGACTATAAGATGTTCGTTGCAGGCCTGACGGCAGGCACATGGACTGTAAGCACTGGCGAAGACGTCATCGTAACCGAGGAAGGCGGCGTAGCATACTTTACTGCGCCGGCGGGTACGGTAACGCTGACCTACAAGGACACAAACGCAACGCGTGAGGAAGTAAATCTCGAGCTGCAAAATGTTGAAACAATTGGGATCAAAGTTGGCGGCATGTTCATTTACTCCGATGTACCGGCATTTATGGAAAATGACCGCACACTCGTGCCGATGCGCGCAATCTTTGAGGCGCTCGACGCGGATGTAGAGTGGGATGAGTCTACGGCGACTGCAACCGCAACCAAGGACGGCCGTGTCGTAACGATTACGGAGGGCAGCAACATTGCCTACATCGACGGTGTCCCGCAGGAGCTCGACGTAACAGCGACCATCTATAACGACCGCTTTGCCGTACCGGTTCGGTTCGTTTCTGAGGCGTTCAACGCAAAGGTCGAATGGGATCCGTTCGCTGAAAGCGTTCTGATCACACCTGGTATCATCATACCGCCGAACCAGGATGAAACCATTGCATCCATCATCGGCTGCGAGACGAGCGGCTCCTTCAACGGTGAAGTTGGCGAGTATTCGTTTGACGGCGATCTTGGCACGGTATGGTCGGTTGAGGGCACAGACGAGTGGATCGTATATGAATTCGACCAGGAATACACAATCGAGTCAATGCTCATCTACCTGAACAAGGCGACCGAGCGCGTAGCATACTTTGATGTCCTTGCTTCCACGGACGGTGTGAACTTTACGCCGGTGATTACCGACGGCGCCGGGAACGGGAAGACGGAAAGCGAGACCTTCACCTTCCAGACGCCTGTTACGGCAAAATACATCAAATATGTGGCGAAAGGCAACAACACCAGCGATTGGAACGCAATTAAAGAAATCCGGTTCAATATCGCACAATAAGGATAGCAACAAAAAGATGCGAAGCAAATGCTTCGCATCTTTTTTTATACTCCCAGTCACTTCTCTATGACGCAAACGACCATCTTGACCAGCATTTCCCGCAGGAGCGGCAAACGGCATAAATGCCGGAACACGCCGCGCAGCGGTTCGTGATGGTAATAGGCCGGTGTGATATGCTCGGCACGCAAAATCCGCTCAAAGCGTTTGATCGTCATATGGTTGATATAGGAGAAATACTCCGTGCCATCCTCCCGCTTCGAAATCCTGAAGTCGATCCGCTCCTGCCCGTCCGGGCACGTCTTTGCCAGCTCCTTATACGCCTCCACAAGCACCTTCTCCGGGAAAAACAGGTGGACCCAAGGAATGTAGATCAAATCGCTCAAATGCGCGCCAAACGGGTGGTGGTACGGCGGAAAGTTTACGTACAGCCGCCCACCCGGCCGCAGCACGCGCCGGCACTCGCGCAGGACGGCCTCCGGCTGGTCGACATGCTCCATAGCGTCGTTCATGATCATCGTATCAATACTGTCGTCCGCAAACGGAAGGCGCGCCGCGTCCGCGCATATAAACTCGAACCGGTCGGCCAGCCCCAGCTCGGACGCAAGCTTGTCCGCCTCTGAGCGGTACTTTTCCAGTATTTCCACGCCGTACACCTTTGCCGCGCCGTTTGCCGCGTAGTAGAGCGACTTGCCCGCCGCGCCGCAGCCAATGTCCGCCACCGTTTTGCCGGTAAACATTTCCTCTATGCTGTACTTTTTAAGATAAAACTTGATCGTGTCCGCACCCTTTTCGTACTGCCACATCGCATAGGACTTTACACCCTCGCGCTGTAGGTTGAACGGGTGAACCGGCGCTTTAAAGCATTTATTGAACATCAGTAACAATTTTGTCCGCAGCATCATTTGCATTCTCTCCAATTTCTGTGTATTTACTAAAATTTTACCGTATTGCAGGAAGTTTGTCAAACTTATTATGACTTCTTTAAAATTTTATGTACTTAAAGTAAGTTCATTGTAAACACTGCGTCACATATGTAATATATAATAAGTATATATGAAGGTGGTG
>DVOF01000027.1 GCA_018713805.1 Candidatus Aphodoplasma excrementigallinarum
TATTAATATAGGGAGGAAAGAACGATGATCAAGAAGACATTCCAAAATGTAATCAATCAAATGGATGCATTTCTCACCTCGCCGGTCGGCGTAATGGACAGCGAAGGATTTGTGCTTGCTACGAACGCATCGGAAAACATGGCGGAGTATTCGGACATTTTTCTCGCCGCGGTCAACGATTCGATGGAGATTCACGGCTGCCGCGGATACAGTGTCTGCGGCATCAGCAAGACGACGAAACCGGAATATATTATCTATGTGCGCGGTATTGACGACGAGTCGCGGCGGACGTGCATGATGCTCGCTGTCTCCCTGAGCAACATCCGTCTGTTCTACGACGACAAATACGACAAGACCACATTTATCAAAAATATCATATCGGACAATACGCTGCCGCTCGACCTGCACCAGCGGGCGCGGGAGCTGCATATGGACTTTGACCAGAAGCGCGTTGTTTTTGTCATCAAGGTAATGCAGTCGGGCGACATCGCGGCTCTGGACGTGATTACGGGGATGTTCCCGGAGCATGAACGCGATTTCGTATTCTCGATGGATGAAAATACGATCGTGCTGGTGAAGGAAACGGACGACACGACGACCGAGGAAGAGCTTGAGGCGCTGGCGCAGACGATGATCGACAACTTGAACAGCGAGGCCATGACAAATGTACTCGTCGGCATCAGTACGACGTCGGACAACCTCAACGTGCTTGCGGCGGCCTATAAGGAGGCGCAGGTAGCGCTGGAGATCGGGCGCGTGTTTGAAAACGAAAAATATATCCTCAGCTATAAGAGCCTGGGCGTAGGGCGGCTGATCTACCATCTGCCGACGCGTTTGTGCCAGTTGTTCTTGCAGGAGGTACTGACGAAGAAGGGGCTCGACGCGCTCGACGACGAGATTATTACGACGATTTACGAGTTCTTTAAAAACGACCTCAACGTGAGCGAAACGGCGCGCAAGCTCTACATCCACCGCAACACGCTGGTGTACCGGCTCGACAAGGTGCTCAAGACGATCGGGCTCGATTTGCGCAAGTTTGACGACGCGGTGGTATTCAAAGTAGCGATGATGGTTAACCAGTACCTGGTTGCCAACCCGATGAAGATTTAACCTGCAACTTAACGGAGATGCTGCCAATGATAGATTTTGATCATGTTACGAAAATATATGAGGACGGCACGGCTGCGCTTGACGATATTACGTTCCACATTGAAAAGGGAGAGTTTGTATTTGTCGTTGGGCCGAGCGGCGCGGGCAAGTCGACGCTGACGCGCCTGCTCATGCACGAGGAGCTGCCGACGAGCGGCAGGATCACGATCGACGGGGTCGAGGTGGATACACTTAAAAAGCGTGACATCCCATACCTGCGCCGCTCGATCGGCGTGGTGTTCCAGGATTTCCGCCTGCTCGACGACCGGACGGTCTATGAAAACATTGCGTTTGCCATGAAGGTCGTGGGCGCCACGCGGCGGGAAATCCGGCGGCAGGTGCCGACGCTTCTGAGCGTGGTGGGGCTGTCGCACAAGGCGCGTTTGTTCCCGACGCAGCTCTCGCGCGGGGAGGCGCAGCGCGTTGCAGTGGCGCGCGCGCTGGCAAACAACCCGCCCATCCTGCTGGCGGACGAGCCGACGGCGTCGCTCCCGCCCAAAACGGCGGTTGAAATCGTCGAACTGCTCGACGAGATCAATATGCGCGGCACGACGGTCGTCATGTCGACGCACGCAAAGGACATTGTGGATATGATGCAGAAGCGCGTCATCGCGATCGAGGATGGCAAGCTCGTCCGCGACGAGAAGGGAGGTTACGGCTTTGAAGTTAAGTAATTTCCGCTATTTCGTTTCGCAGGCGTTCCACAGCGTAATCCGCAACGGGCTGATGAGCGTGACCTCGATCTTTACGGTGCTGTGCTGTATGATCATTTTGGGATTGTTTTTAGTTGTCAGCATCAATGTCAATTACATAGCGGACCAAATCCAGGACCAGTGCGAGATACAGGCGTTTATGGCCGAGGACAGCACAGACGCACAGATTGCGCAGGCAAGGGCGCAGATTGAAGCGATTGCGAATGTGGCGTCCGTGGAGCCGTTTACCAAAGAGGATACGCTCGAGTATGCGCGGGAGATGTTCGGCGACCAGGCCGCCGCGCTCGACGGGTACGAGGAGGACAACCCCTTCCGCGACTCGTTCCAGATATCGCTTGTGGATTTGTCACAGTCTGCTGCCACGATCGCCGAGATTCAGCAGGTGAGCGGTGTGGCGGAGGTCGCCAACCGGCAGGATACGATGGATTCGGTACTGAACGTAACCAATATGATAAAGAACATGAGCTTTTGGGTCATGCTGCTTTTGGGCATTGTCTCCATCTTTATTATTGCAAATACAATTAAACTTGCGGTGTTTGCGCGGCGCAAGGAGATCAATGTGATGAAGTTCGTCGGCGCGACAAACTGGTTTATCCGGTGGCCGTTTGTGTTCGAAGGGATTATCATTGGCGTGACGGGCGCGGTGATTGCGTTCGGGCTGATCTCTTGGGGGTATGTGGGGCTGCTTGGCTGGATGTCCGGGACGGGCTTCCAGATGGACATGTTCCAGCTCAAGACGTACCAGGACATCTGGTGGATGCTGTTATGCTCATTTGTTGGGATCGGCGCAGTGATCGGCGCTGCGGGCAGCGCGCTTTCGATCCGGAAGCATTTGGACGTTTAATGGTTTTGTGTAAGCCGGGGGAGCCCGGGTGGTAGTGCGGAGGTTTTGCAAATGAAAAAAAAGACAATGGTCATTATCTGTATCACGCTGGCGGCGGCCATGGTGTTGGCTGTGGTCGGGCCGGTTGCCATCAGCGGGATGTACTCGATGATGGCGGAGGCGGCGAGCGAGTCGGAGCTCAACAATAAGCTGGACGAGAACGAAAAGGCCCAGCAGGAGCTGCAGGACGAGCTCGACAGCGTGACGCAGGAAAAGAAGGAAATGCAGGCGGAGAAGGACCGTCTCGACAGCGAGATTGCGGATTTGGCGACGGAGATCGACTCCATAACCAGGACGATTGCGCAGAACGAAAGCGATATCGCGCAGAAGGAAGCTGAGATCGAAAGCCTCGAGCAGGAGATTGAGGAAAATGACGAGCTGCTGAAAACGCGCCTGCGCGTCATGTACGAAAAGGGGAGCACAGGCTATATCGACGTGCTGTTTTCGGCGACAAGCTTTTCGGATTTGCTGTTGCGGATGGACATGATCCAGCAGATTTATGAGCACGACCAGGCATTAATCAAAGAGATGGAGACGGCGAAGGCGACGGTCGAAACGGCGAAGGCTGAGATCGAGGCTGCAAAAACGGCAAACGAGGGGCTTCAGGCAGATTTGGAAACGGAACGGGCGGCAATGCAGCAGAAGAGCGACGAAAGCGACAGTGTAATTGCCCGCCTTGCCCAGAGCGAGGAGGAGCTCCAGGCAGAGCTTGAGGAGCGCGAGCAGGAGAACCAGGACATCCTCGACCAGATTGCGGCGGCGAAGGCTGCGCAGCAGGCAAGCAGCAACTATAACGCCGTTGCCGCCAATACATACACGGGCGGGCAGCTCGGGTGGCCCAGTACGTCGCGCGGCACGATCACTTCGACGTTCGGGTGGCGGACGTTCCGCGGCGTGCCGAACAACCATACAGGCCTTGACATAGCCGTTCCTATGGGGACGCCGGTGCTCGCGTGCGAGGACGGCGTGGTGACGGGTTCCGGCTGGCGTAACTCGTATGGGTACTGCATTACGATCGACCATGGTTCGATCACGACCCTGTATGCGCACAACAGCGTATTGCAGGTGAGCGTGGGTCAGACGGTACAGCGCGGGCAGCAGATTGCGCTTGCCGGCTCGACGGGCAACTCGACCGGGCCGCACATCCATCTGGGCGTCATTGCAAACGGACAGTATGTCAACCCGGCACCGTACGTTGGGTTGTAATAATTGGCACATCAATATACATAAGATGAAATAAGCTTTGCGCTGCAGGGCGCAAGGCTTATTCTATCCCGGCAGGACATCTGCCATAAGAACAGAGGGGATTTGTTTGAGTCAAAGAGCAAAAATTGTTTGGACGGCGGTTATCAGCGTAGTGGCGACGTTTATCCTGACAGGCGTGCTGTATCTCACGGTGGGGAGCGGCATTATTGGCCGGATGCTATACGTCGGCGACGGAAGTACGTTCCAGAGCCCGCTGCTGGATGAGGTAAAGGCGTATCTGGAGACGTTTTATATGGGCGACATCGACGAGGAAGAAATGGTGTATTATGCGGCGAAGGGGATGGCGGCTTCTACAGAGGACCCCTATACGCGCTACTATACGCCGGACGAATTTGAAGAATATATGGACAGCAATATCGGCGCCTATGTCGGCGTAGGTATTGTGCTGACGGCGACCGAGGACACGAACGAGCTCGTCGTTGTCACGCCGTACGAGGATGCGCCGGGCGACAAGGCGGGCGTGCTCCCGGGCGACATCATTGTGGCAATCGACGGGGTAGCATATACAGGCGAAGATTTGGACGAGGCGGCGGACGTGATGCGCGGTTCCGACCTGGCAAATGCGGCCGGGACGCAGGTTACGCTGACGCTGCGGCGCGGCGATGAAACGTTTGACGTTGTGCTGACGCGCGAGGAAGTACACCTCAAGACGGTCAATGCGGAGATGCTGGAAGGCGATATCGGGTATATGCGGATCATTTCGTTTGACGGCGACACGGACGTTGAGGTGGAAAACGCGCTCAATACCTTGCTCGAAAGCGGGATGAATAAGCTCGTGCTCGATTTGCGCGACAATGGCGGCGGCGACTATAATACGGCGTGCGGCGTGGCGGGCAAATTCCTGGATGAAGGCGACCTGATCGTGTATACCGAGGATAAGAACGGGGTGCGCGAGGAGGAGTACGCCACTGGAAAGATGACCGACTGCGAGCTGGTTATCCTGATCAACGGCGGTAGTGCAAGCGCGTCGGAGGTTGTGACGGGCGCGCTCGACGGCAACGGCCGCGCGAAGGCGATTGTCGGTACAACGTCGTATGGCAAAGGGATCACCCAGAATATTTATCAGTTGAAAAACGGCGGCGGGATGAGCATTACGGTAGACTATTACTACACGCCCACCGGCGAGTGCATCCATGAAAAGGGGATTGAGCCGGACGTGGAGGTCTCGCTGGGCGAGAATGAAGATAAGCCGAGCACGACGCTGACCTATGAGGAGGATCTGCAGCTGCAAAAGGCTGTGGAGCTGCTGCAATAATAGGGTAAATACCTTTTGTGTACAAACATTGAAAGGGGTAAGGTGAAATAGGATGGGGAATGCAACTGTTGATTTCGGGAAAATAATTGGACGGATGAAGCCCATGCACAG
>DVOF01000028.1 GCA_018713805.1 Candidatus Aphodoplasma excrementigallinarum
GATCGTCGGCAGCGTCAGATGTGTATAAGAGACAGGGTTATGCACGGGCGCATACCGGTAAGACGGAAGAACGGAGGATAAGGCGGTATGGAAGTTTTGGAAATCATAGACATGTTGGAAGATGTGGTTGAAAAATCTATGGCGATTCCGTTTGCGGGCAGAGCAGTCGTCGACCGCGAGGAACTGCTCGACCTGATTCAGGAAATCCGTCTGAATCTGCCGGGCGACCTGAAGCAGGCAAAGTGGGTCAAGGAGGAACGGCAGAGGATTTTAGACGAGGCGAACAAAGAAGCGGAGTCGATTATGAAAAATGCGGAAGAGAAAATGGCAAGCATGATTGACGACCACGAGATTACGCAGAAGGCATACGCCCAGGCAAACCAGATCATTGCCGCGGCGCAGAACAATGCGCGCGAGCTGCGGCTCGGTACGCGGCAGTATGCCGACGACGTGATGGCGAGCCTGGAGGCGCACATTGCAAAGGTTGCAGAGACTGTGCATGAGAACCGGCGCGAGCTCAATGAAACGCCGAAGGAGAAAAAGGCGGCCAAGGAATAACGGCGGTTTTTGCCACATACAATATACAAAACGGATTTTTCGGAAAAGGATGTGTATATTGTATGCCGGGTATGTTTCATACGTTTAATATAAAAAATATTAAAAAGCTGATTTTTTACATTGCGCTTCCGCTTCTGGTCGGATTTGTGTCCGCGTTTCTGGGCGGCGACCAGAAAGCTGTATACAGCGCGCTGACGCTGCCGCCGTATGCCCCGCCGCCATGGCTGTTTGGCGTGGTGTGGCCTGTGCTGTATGTGTTGATGGGCATAAGCGCCTATCTGGTGCAGAAGACGGACTTTTACGATGCGGGGAAAAGAAAGGCCATGCTGTTTTATTATCTCCAGCTTGGCGTAAACTTTTTCTGGAGCATATTCTTTTTCCGGTTCCAGCTGTTTGCGTTTTCGTTCTGGTGGCTCGTACTGCTGCTTGTACTGGTGATTGTAACGGCGGTGATGTTTTACGACAGGAGCCGGGCGGCTGGGTGGCTCATGCTCCCATATGTGGCGTGGCTGTCCTATGCGGCGTATTTAAACTATATGGTATGGATGCTCAATTAAACAGATGACACGGCTCCCGCGCGGGGGCTTTTTTGTTTGACATTGCTGCCCGTATGGGATATAATTGATTTGTGGGATGCTTTATATGGGAGGTGGCGGCGTGGACCTGCGCAAACAGATCGTCGATTATTGCCTGACATTGCCGGGCGCGTACGAGGACTATCCGTTCGACGACTTCAACTGGACGGTCATGCGCCACGGGTATAATAAGAAGGCGTTTGCACTGGTTTTTGAGCGGATGGGCCATATCTGGGTCAATGTGAAGTGCGAGCCGGTCAAGGCGGAGTTCCTCAGAAGCATGTACCAGAGCGTCGTACCGGCGTACCATATGAACAAAACGCATTGGAACAGCATTATTCTGGACGGCAGCGTGCCGGAAGACGTGGTCCGGGCGATGATTGACGACAGCTATGCGCTGATCAGGCCGAGGCTTCGGCGCGGCAAAAACGGGGAGGGGACGAGATGAATTTCATACTGCGGCCGTGGAAGCTTTCGGACGCGGAGAGCCTCACGCTCTATGCAAACAATAAAAAAATTGCGGATAATCTGCGCAATACGTTCCCGCAGCCGTATACGCTCGAGGATGCGAAGTGGTTTATCACCAATGCGACCGAGAAGAACGGCACGACGCAGCTTTCCTATGCGATCGACGTTGACGGCGTGGCGGTCGGGAGCATCAGCGTTGCGCGCAAGGATGACGTGGCGAAAAAGAGCGCCGAGCTGGGGTATTGGCTCGGCGAGCCGTACTGGGGCAATGGTATCATGCCGCGCGCGGTGGGGCAGATATGCAGCGAGGCGTTTGAGCGGTTCGACCTTGTGCGGATTTATTCTGAGGTGTTCGCGTACAACAAGGCCTCGCAGCGCACGCTGGAGAAGGCGGGCTTTGCGCTGGAGGGCGTCCTGCGAAAAAGCATCTATAAAAATGGGAAAATCTATGATTCGTATATTTTTGCAAAAATCAAGCCGGGTGTGTAACATGTAAAAAGCCGGAGAGGAGCGATTTCCTTTCCGGCTTTTGTTATTTTACATATGGGTTAGCGGATCCGGCCAAACGCCCACGGGTCGGCGTCGTCGCCGAGATAGTCCTTGACTGCGTCGGTCGCCGCGCTCAACTCCTTTAGCACATCCGGCGTGAGCGTGATGTCCGCGCCCTTTGCGTTCTGCTGGGCCTGCGCCGCCGTGCGCCCGCCCGCAATCACGCTTGAAATGCCTATCTGGGCGATGCTCCATGCGAGTGCAACGTCCGCCATATCCTCGCCGATATCGGCGCAGATGGCGCGTATCTTGTCAATTGCGGCAAAGGCGAGCGCCTCGCACCCGTCCTGCCCGTGCCGCGCGCCCTCGCGGTTTTTGGAAAAGATTTTTGTGCGCGCACGCCCGACCGGGAAGTCGTCTGCGGTTTTATATTTGCCCGATAACAGCCCCTGTGCAAGCGAGCTGTAGGTGAGCACGCCAATGCCATTTGCGCTGCACTTTGGCAGCACGCTGTATTCGATCCCGCGGAAGAGCATGTTGTAGGCGAGCTGGTTCGATACGACGGCGTTGTATGGCAAAACGGTATCAAGGTCGAGCACGCCAAAGTTGGACACGCCGATTTCGCGAATCTTGCCCTGCTCTTTGAGCCGGAGCATGGCCTCCATAGTTTCCTCCATGGGGATTTCCCGGCTGGGCCAATGGATTTGGTACAAGTCGAGATAGTCCGTGCCAAGCCGCTTCAGGCTGGCCTCGCACGACTGGATGAGCTTATCTCTGGTCAGGTTTGACGCGCTGACCTTTGAAGCAATCAGCACGCGGCTGCGGTCTGCGCTGAGCGCCTTGCCGAGAATGCGCTCCGTCAGCCCGTCGGCATAGCCTTCCGCCGTGTCGTAGAGCGTGATTCCTGCGTCATATGCGGCGCGCACCGTTTCGATCGAGTCCTTTTCCGCCTGCGGCCCCCAGTTGCTGTCGCCTGTAAACGTCATACAGCCTAACGCTACAACGGAAACCTCCAAGTTTGAACTGCCCAATTTGCGGTATTTCATAGTTATCCCCCTTGCCGATTATAAATTTATACATAAAGTTTAGCCTTACCGGCCCGAAAAGTCAATCATCTTCTTTAATAATCATTTCTCACGGGAAAATTGTATGACGTTGTGGCAGAGATATGGATGTATGGTATAATACAATATAAAGCTTTAAAAAGTATGGGCAAGGAGGAAAACAAATGGAATTTGAAGAATTGGTAAAAATCGCACATGACACGCTGAACCCGCGGGAGCTGACGGAAAGTTCCAGCGCGGGGAGCGTTGCGGCGGCGCTCGTGACGGAGAGCGGAAAGGTCTACCGGGGCGTATGTATCGATACGCCATGCTCCATGGGCTTTTGCGCGGAGCATGCGGCCATTGCGGCTATGGTGACGGCGGGGGAAAGCCGTGTGGCGAAAATTGTGGCCGTATCCTGTGAGGATGGGATTGTGGCGCCGTGCGGGCGGTGCAGGGAGTTTTTGTATCAAATCGACCATGACAATTTGAACACAGAGGTTCTGCTCAAAAGCGGAGCTGTCACCTTGCGGGAGCTGCTGCCGCATATCTGGACAAAATAAACCGCCGAAGAAATTACGGAAAATGAAAAAAATACTTGACAGAAGGCGGCGAGTACGGTAAAATAACAAGAGTGTAAAGGAAAACAGCTTTACAATGATGAATTCGGGAAGTGAAACCATGGGCAAAGACTTGAGCGTGAGTGTGCTTCTGGACTTTTACAAACAGCTTCTGACGCAGAAGCAGAGCGATGCGCTGGATTTGTATTACAATCAGGATTTATCGCTTTCCGAGATCGCACAGCATATGGGTATTACGCGCCAGGGCGTGCGCGACAATATCAAGCGTGGGGAAAAGCAGCTTCTCAGTTATGAGGAGGAGCTTGGCCTTGCGGGAAAGTTTGCCCGCGTAAGCGCGCTGTGCGATGTGGTAAACCGTTATCTGGAGCGGCTGTCGGAGATGAATTTGCCGGACAGTGCGAACGAATATTTAGCGGATATCAAATACCACATGGAACAGATCACAGACATTGTATGATAGCGTAGACGGACATATGGCGGCCCGTGGGTGCGGGCGGAAATGGAGTAGGATGTATGGCATTTGAAAGCTTGGGCGAAAAGCTTCAGGGCGTTTTCAAGAAGCTGCGCGGCAAGGGCAAGGTCTCGGAGGCGGATGTCAAGGAGGCCATGCGGGAGGTCAAGCTTGCGCTCCTGGAGGCGGACGTCAACTTTAAAGTCGTAAAGGAATTCGTCAAAACCGTTTCGGAAAAGGCGGCGGGCAGTGAGGTGCTCGAGAGCCTGACCCCGGGGCAGCAGATCATAAAAATCGTAAATGAAGAGCTCACGGCGCTGATGGGCGGCACGCAGGCGCGGCTGACGTTTTCGAACCGGCCGCCGTCGGTGTTTATGCTGGTTGGCTTGCAGGGCGCCGGCAAGACGACGACGTGCGCAAAGCTTGCGGGCGCGGTGCGCAAGCAGTTTGACAAGCGGCCTCTGCTCGTCGCGTGCGACGTGTACCGTCCGGCGGCAATCAAACAGCTCGAGGTCGTGGGCGCACAGCTCGATATCCCTGTGTTTGCGATGGGCGACGCGAAGAACCCGGTCGACATTGCGCGTGCGGCGGTGGAGCATGCGGCGAAGCATGGCAACGACCCGGTCATCATCGATACGGCTGGGCGGTTACACATAAATGAGGAACTGATGGAGGAGTTGGCCAACATCAAGGCGGCGGTCAGCCCGAGCGAGATATTGCTCGTGGTCGACGCGATGACGGGCCAGGATGCGGTCAATGTGGCGCAGAGCTTTAACGAGCAGCTCGGCATTGACGGCATAATCCTGACAAAGCTGGACGGCGATGC
>DVOF01000029.1 GCA_018713805.1 Candidatus Aphodoplasma excrementigallinarum
CGCGATCATACCCATCAATAGACCAGGCGCGATACCGGGCCGGTCCGCGATCGAGTACGCGATTGCCGCGCCCATCACGCCGGGCAGAAGCTGCATGCCGTATGTGCCGAGCGTAACCGCCGCCTGCCAGATGTTGTAGCCCGCTTTATAGTCCGTAATGGTAGATGGGTTCCCGCCGAATATATTTCCGATTGCGATCAGCAGGCCGGAAGCAACGACCAGCGGGAGCATGAACGAAATACCCGTTAAGGCGTGTTTCTTAATCTGTAACTTCTTCCACATAACCTTCCTCCTGTCCGCCGCATACGCGGCTGTCTTTTACAAGCCCAATTCCGCTTGAATTTTGTTGATCAGCGCCTTCGGCGACTTGATCGCAATGTGGGTCGGCACCTCGACGATGCGCTTTCCCTTGAACCGTTCCTTGCCGCCGACCTTGATGTCCGCTGCAATGATGACAACGTCCGCCGCGGCGATGTCTGCCGCCGTGAGCTCGTCCTCCGTGCCGATAGTCCCCTGCGTTTCAATGTGTACCTCGTGGCCCAGCTCCGTTGCCGCGTTTACGAGTTTTTCCTTTGCGATGTACGTATGGGCAATCCCGGACGTACATGCTGCAATCCCTACGATTTTCATGGTTGTTTGCTCCTTTCTGCCTTTTATTTTTAGCCTGCCGCTTTTCTCCGTCCGCAGGCATTTTTACAGGTTTATTCCTCGGAAAAGATCTCCACAATCTCCTCGGGCGTCTCCGCCTTTGTCAGCCGCTCACACGTCTGCGCGTTGGCAAGCTTGCGCGCCATCGACGAGAGAAGCCGCACATGGCCGCCTGTCTTATCCGCTTCGTCGACCGCCAGCAAAACAACCAGCGTCACCGGCGCGTCGTCAAACGTCTCCCAGTCGGTCACGCCGCCCTTAACACGCCCGATCGCAACCGTTGTTTCCTTTACAAACTTCGACTTGCCGTGCGGGATGGCAATCCCGTTTCCGATGCCGGTCGAGGACACCGCCTCGCGCTCGTACACGTCGTCCAAAAACGCCTTCTTATCCGTCAGCGCGCCGCTGCTCATCAGCACGTCCGCCAGCTCGTCGAGCACCTGCTCCTTGGTGTTGCCCGCTATGTTAAGCTTGATGTGTTCTTTTTTCAATACGTCTGCAATTGCCATGCTCATGCCTCCTCCAACATATCTGAAATAACTGCTTCATCCTCCTGCGCCAGCACCCGCTCAGCAAGCGCGCGCGCATCCTTTAAATCCGTGTTGCGGATTTTGTACTTGATCCGTCCCACCATGGGGAGCGGAACGCTGAATTTTTTGAGCCCAAAGCCCAAAAGCAGCTTCGTGAAGCGCAAGTCCGCCGCCAAATCGCCGCATACGCTGACCTCGATACCGGCCTGCGCGCCCGCTTCGATCACATGGGCGAGCATCCGCAGCACAGCCGGGTGGCACGGGTTATACACCTTCTGCACCTGCGCGTTGCCGCGGTCCGCCGACATAATGTACTGCACCAGGTCGTTTGTGCCGATGCTGAAAAAGTCGCAGTGCCCTGCAAGCTGCTGCGCCAGGATGGCGCTTGCCGGCGTTTCGATCATAATGCCGAGCTGGGCGTCCTCGCAATAGGGGGTGCCCGCCTGCTTAAGCCGTGCCCGCACCTGCTCCAGAATTGCCCGTGTGTCCTCGATCTCGTGCAGGCTCGTTACCATCGGGAGCATGATTTTCACACGCTTATCCGCCGCCGCGGTCAAAATCGCCTCCAGCTGCTCTTCAAAGATTTCCCTGTTTTGCAGGCAGAGCCGGATACCGCGGTTGCCCAAAAACGGGTTCTCCTCCTGCGGCATATTCAGGTAGGCAATCTGCTTGTCGCCGCCGATGTCGAGCGTCCTGATGATGACCATGTTGGGCGCCGCCGCGTCGATTACCTGCCGGTAGGCCTCCCGCTGCTCCTCGACTGTGGGCTTTTTCGTTTCCGACGAGTACAAAAACTCGGACCGGAACAGCCCCACGCCGTCGTACTGCACCTCGCCGGCGCCCTTCATATCCTGCGGCTTGCCGACGTTGATGCAGACGGAAATGCGCGACCCATCGAGCGTATGGGCCATCTCGTCTTTGACCGTGCCGATCTGCGCCTGCAAAAGCCGGTCTTCCTCCACTCTTTTTTCAAAAGCTACGCGCGTCTTTTCGTCCGGGCTGACGACAAATTCGCCTGTATACCCGTCCAAATAGCCCTCCGCGCCTTCTTCTACCTGCTCCATGATTCCCTTTGCGCCGACGACCGCCGGGATTCCGAGCGACTTTGCCAGAATCACCGTGTGCGACGTCGCGCCGCCCATCTCGGTCACAAGGCCCGCCAGCCGCGACGCGTCAAACTGCATCGTGTCGACCGGCGTCAGCTCATGCGCCGCAAGCAGGAATGGGGTTGTTCCCTGCGGCAGCGCATAGCTGGTTTGTTCCCCCGAAACGGCGGTAGCGAGCATCTCGCCAATATATCTGATATCGTCCGCACGCTGGCGCATATACTCGCCGCCTTTGGATGCTAATATCTCACTGAGTTTCTTCGTTTCCTCCACCGCCGCCTGCGCGGCCGGCGTCCCGGCGTCGATTGCCGCCTGTACCGGCGTGAGGAGCATGGGGTCCTCGAGCAGCATTTCATAGGCGGAAAAGATTTTCGCCTGCTCCTCGCCCAGCTCGCGCAGCGTCTTGTCATAGAGTGCGCGTACCCGCCCGAGACACAGCGCCGCCGCTTCCTCCAGGCTGCGCTGCGCCGCGCCGCCCGCTTCCTTCCGGTAGAGCACGACCGGCCCCTGCGCAATCCCGGGCGCGCCCGGAATACCTTTTAATTCCTTCATCTGCCATCACCCCGCCATATCTAAAGTTTTTACCAATGTGTCGATCGCTTCCTGTTCGTCCTCGCCCTCGGCGCGCAGCTCGATCACATCGCCCTTTTCCGCGCCGACGCAAAGCACCATCAAAATACTCTTTGCCTCGTATTCGTTGCCGTCCTTTACAATTGCGATCTGGCTCTTGAACTTGCTCGCCGCCTTGCAGAAGTCGGCGGCCGGCCTTGCGTGAAGGCCCTCCTCGTTTTTGATTTGATACTGAACGCTAACCATACGTATTACCTCCTTACCAGTTTTCCAACAGATTCACGACTTCGCCTTCGTCGCGCAGGGCGCGCAGCCGCGCCTGTGCGGCGGCGTCCTCCATAAATCCGACGAAGGATTTATAAAATTTTATGATTTCGTCCTTCATGCCCTTTTCCTCGTCCAGGTCGACCGCCAGCAGAAATACCAAATCCACCTCGTCGCTCCCTTCGAACCATTCCATCGGCTCCCTGAGCTTTGCAACAGCAACCACAGAACGGTTTACGAACTGTGAATGTCCGTGCGGCAGGGCGATCCCTTTCCCGACCTCGGTCGAGGTATGCGCCTCCCGCTCCAGGACGGACGCTTCAAACCCATGCGTCACATAGCCGAGGTTTTCCAGCCGCGTGCACATGCTGCTCAGCAGCTCGTTTTTGCTTGCAGCCCCTGCCTCCAGCCAGACCAGCTCCCGCGCAAACAGCGTCCGCGCCGGCATAATCCGCGCCGGGCCGTCTTTCACGCTGCGTTTTGCCGCGCGCACCTTCCGCATCTGCTCCTCGATTTTTGCAATGTCGCCGCCATCGAGCAGGTGCGCAACCGTGACCATCGGCTTGCCGAGGGTGCTGCCGTCCATCGGGACGGTGGTAATCACAAAGTCACAGGGTTCGTTCCGGATGCTTCTCCGGTCCCGGTTTGACAGTACCGCCGTGATCCGGAGTTCCGGCAGGGCGCGCTCTATCTTCTCGCGCAGGATCTGCGAAATACCGATCCCATAGTCGCATACGATGCAGGCGCGCAGGTTTGCGCTGCTCCGCTCGATCGCACCGCCGATGTGAAGTGCAAGATAGGCAACCTCGTGTTCGTTGACGTCAAGGCGCAGCTCCTTTTCGAATATATTGCCGGCCGACCACGCCATCGCCATCAGGTTCGGGTATTTTGTCTTGATCTGCCGAAGCAGCGGGTTTTTAAACCCCGTCCGGTACTTGAGCCGGGCAATCATGGCCTTAAGCTGTAAGAACATCTGCGTGACAAAAAATTTGTCGTCCCGCAGGTCTACATTCGTAATTGCGCTGACCAGGTTCACAAACTTGACCGTCAGCTGGCAAAGCTCGACGTTGGCGGCTTCATAAGTGCGGCGGCAGCGGTCGTTTTCAAAGCCCTGCACCTCGCTGACCGCAATCACAAACAGCAGAAACGCCCGTTCTTCTGGTGGAAGCTGTACGCCGAAGCGTCTTTGCAGCTCCTCCGCCAATGCAGCGGCCACCATTTCGTCGGAAAGCCCGTCCGTTTTACAGGGCGGCGTAAGCGGCACTTGTGCTATTTTACCCTTTCTGGGCCGAATGATACATAAAGCGGCCAATAACAGCAGGGCAACATGCGACGTATAGCTGAACCGGAAGCCGAACCGCGTTTCAATTTCGCCGGCCGCCTCTGCGACGTTGTCCACATCAAAGCCCTCCAGCACATTGCAAAGCGCGCTGTATTCGCGCTCGTCCAGCGCGGCGAACCGCGAGCTGCGGCGCCCTCCGGACTGGGCGATCTCATCTTTATATTCCAGATAGAAATCCAGCAGCGCAAGCCGGTAATTAAACTCGCTGTACTGGATGGAAATGCCCTTGCCGCGGCGGCGCTCAAACACGATCCGGTTTTTGAAAAACCATGCGCTTGCCGCCTCCAAAATTTTGTCGAGCTGGGTGCGGCTGATGTAGTATTGCTCCGCCAGCCGCTGCGCCGTCAGGCTGCCATGCCGGAAAAGCTGCCCAAGAATGAAAAATAAAATTTTTCTGTCTTCCTCCGCGTCTGCTTCGCTGACGATTCCGCTATGTAACAGCTTTTCCCATTCTGGTTCATTTATGCAGGCGCGCACGCCAAGATGCGGCTTAGACTCAAGGCTTCCCATGTTTTTTTCTTCCAAAAATTCACGTATCGCCGCTATGTCGTTGCGAATCGTTTTTACCGATACGCCGAGCAGGTCTGCAAGCTCCTGAAAGGTCGTAAACCCTTCCGCCTGATGCAAAGCTTTTAAAATCTGAATCTGTCTTTTTGTCATGGTAACCGATCCCTTCCGCTTGCTTCCCTCCCCTTTCTGGTTTCATTATACAGAGGTTTTGGGGCAAGTAATTTTAAATTTTTGACACATTTGGGAAAAATCAAGCAAAATATGCAACGATACTGTTTTTCCGATTGTTAAAAAAATATCTGGTAGTAATACATACCATTTTTTCTGCGCTTCAAACAGAAAGGCAAAAATTTTTTCCCGTTTCTACAAAATCCGTACCATTTGTCCCAGCTGCCCCATACAACAAAATATTGTTTGATAGTCAATTTTCTCACTTTGTTATTGACATATAGTGTGTTATGTGATATTATGTTCATGAAATTTTTCTTTTCATCCACGTAGAGGTCCACTTCTTTTTTCTCAGACAAAAAGGAGTGCAGCAAACCGACAGTACAGTATATAGCGCAAAATTGGGTTTTGTACTGTGGCTGCGCAGCATGGGGGTCTGCGTGTGCGGCCGTTCTCTATGGTTTGCTGTTTTTGACCACTTCATGTTACAACTTTCGTAAAAACCAGACATATGTATATGTCTGGTTTTTAATTTCCAATGGTTGCATAGAGCAAAAGAATCTGCTATAATGATTTGTACTTTAAAATATAGGAGGGACATGGGCATGAATCTGCAAGACGCGTTTCAGAGTATCGTCGACCTGGACGACGCGCCGGTGGTCATCACCGGCCTGGACCATACGATCGTCTATATGAACCCCGCGGCGCAGAGCCGGTACGCAAAGCGCGGCGGGGGCGCGCTCGTTGGGCAGAGTCTGCTTGCGTGCCACAACGAAAACTCGGTGAACGTGATAAAAGAAACGGTCGCGTGGTTCTTGCAGGACGCGCAAAACAATAAAAAGTACCTGTACCACCGGCACGGGTGTGATGTATATATGGTCGCAATCCGCGATGGGGCAGGGAAGCTGATAGGCTACTATGAAAAGCACGAGAGCCGAAAAAAAAGAAGTGCAATGATAAAACAAGGGGGCCATACTATGATTTTGGAAACAGAGCGGCTTATGCTGCGGGAGACGACAAAAGACGATTTGCCGGCGCTGTGTAAGATATTGCAGGATAAAGAAGTGATGTATGCGTATGAGCACGCCTTTTCCGACGAGGAGGTGGCAGACTGGCTCGAGCAGCAATTCCGCCGCTACCACGACGACGGGTTTGGGCTTTGGGCTGTCATCAGCAAGGAAAACGGCGAGCTGATCGGGCAGTGCGGGCTCACCATGCAGGAGATACCGGGCCGGCGCGTCGTGGAGGTCGGATATCTGTTCAACAAGGCGTACTGGCACCAGGGCTATGCGACCGAGGCGGCCATCGCCTGCAAGGAATATGCGTTTTCTGTACTCGGCGTGAGCGAGGTATACTCCATCATCCGCGACAACAACACCGCGTCGCAGAATGTCGCGCGGCGCAACGGCATGGAGGTATGCGGCCAGTTTACGAAACATTACTATGGCATGGACATGCCGCACTTGATTTTTTGCGTCAAAAACCCGCATGGAAACGGCGGGAAGGAATAAAAAAACCGAAGGATACCTTCGGTTTTTTTAGTGTGAGTAAACCTGTAAGCCGGGTTCTGTCTTGAACGGTTATCTATCTGAGACGCATGTTACCACACGCCTTTAGCCACCTACCCGAAGGAGCGCCGGGCCGGCTTGATTCCTTCCTTTGTGGTGTTGCTTCGGGTGGGGTTTACATGGCCGGCCAGTCGCCAGGCCGCCGGTGAGCTCTTACCTCGCCTTTCCATCCTTACCTGCCGCACGGCAGGCGGTTTCTTTCTGTTGCACTGTCCCTGGAGTCGCCTCCGCCGGACGTTATCCGGCACCCTTGCCCTGTGAAGCCCGGACTTTCCTCAGACAGGGCCTCGCGGCACTCTGCCCGCAACCGTCCGGTTTACTCACGGCCTTTATCGTACCATAAAACGCTGTCCGCGTCAATAGTCGCGGTTTTTGCGCCAGAAGTCGAGCACCATGTCGTAGCGCTCGGGCGGCATCCCCTTAAACGGCACGTTGCTCGTGCAGAAGAAATACCCGCCGCCGGGCTTGCCGTTTTCCATGGCATAGCGGCAGCTTTCGAGCACCTGCTCGTCCGTCCCCGTCTGCAAATGCGCGCAGTGGACGTTGCCGCAGAGCGCGACTTTTTTGCCGATCCGCTCCTTCAAGACCTTGATGTCCACGCCGGCCATCGGGTCGAGCGAGTGGAGCGCATGCGGGTTGCAGTCGACCAGCATGTCGAGCAGCGGCATGATATTGCCGTCCGTATGCTTGATGGCATAGCCGCCGTCGCGCCGGATATTGGCAATGATATCCGCCAGGTACGGCTGCACGAATTCCTCAAACATCGCCGGCGAGATAAACGGCCCGTCGTTGAAGCAGTAGTCCGAGCACAGCAGCAGGCACTCAATCCCCGCGTCGATATAGCGTTTGTTCTGCTCGATCGCCGCGTCCGCCATAGCGCGCGCCTTCGCTTTCCCCTCCCCGGGATAGTCGTAGAGCCCATACACAAACTCGATCATGCCCGCGCCGTCCGGGATGGCGTAGGTGCCGTCGCCGTGCGCCGCCAGCAGGTACGTCCCGTTCGTGATCTTGTTGATATGCTTTGCCGTCGTGACCATGTCGTCCGGCTCGAGATAGTGTACCGGAATAATCGAATAGCCAAGCGCGCTGTACACCTGCACCATATATTCCGCATTTTCCAAGATGGCGCGCTCCCGCTCCGCCGCGGAAAGGCCGGCGAGCTGTTCGCGCATCAAAAAATCCTTCCCAAACTTGATATCCGCAAGCTGGTACTCCAGCTCAAACGTCGGCACATAGTCCGGCTGCCCAAGCGTGAGCGCCGTAATGGCCCGCTGCCGGTCTGTCATCATGTTGCACCCCCGCTTTCCATTATTCCGCCGCGACCGGCTGGAGCGTATCGTCCAAATAGCTTGTCTGTCCGTTTTTCGTCAGCGCAAAGCGTCCATCCTGGTAAACGATGCTGTCGTAGCTGAACGGGCAGACGCGATTCCCATGGCCGTCGATCAGCCCGTACCACAGCACGCCGTCCGCCACGTACCGTCCGGCGATGGCGTAGCTGCCGTAATACGGAGAGAGATAGTCAAACTCCGGCGCAACCGCATACGTGCCGTCCGGGCGGATATAGCCATACTGCCCGTCAAACTTGACCAGCGCAATCCCGCCGGAAAAGTCATGTGCTTCCTCAAATATCGGCTCGAACCGCAGCGAGCCGTTCGTATCCGTATAGGTATACATGCCGTTGAGCCGGACGGCAGCCAATCCCTCCGAAAAGTCGGAAGCGCCCTCATACACAAATGGCGTCCGCTCCCGTCCCAGCCGGTCGATAAAGCCGTAATAGCCGTTTTTCTTCACGACTGCAAAGCCGTTTTCAAATTCGCCGGCCTCGTCGAAGCGGTAGCCGATCACGACGTTGCCATTGCTGTTGATATAGCCGTACGCGCCGTCATTTGCAACGGCAGCCAGCCCCTGTGAAAAGTTGTACGCCTCGTCAAAAACCGTATCGATCACAAGGTTCCCGTTTGTGTCGATATAGCCGCACTGGCCATCCTTTTCAACAGCGCAAAGCTCCTCGCGGAAGCTGGTGTAGTAATGGTATTTGCTCTTGTCCGAGCCGAACGCCGGCCGGTTGTATGCGTCAATAAAGTACAGCTTGCTGCCCTGCCGCACGAGCGCATACCCGCAGGAGAACGGCTCGGCATAATCGTAGTCGTACGGGATTTTGACATTCCCGTCCTCGTCCAGAAACCCAAACTTGAAAAACCATCCGTCCTCATCGTTTATGTAATCGAGTATCAGTCCGCCGTCTGCGCTCTGTGCGAGCGCACCAGCCGGCAGGCATGTTAGCGCAGCGAGCAGAACCGCCAAAATTTTTCGCAGCATACGATCCCTCCTTTTCCCTGCCTCTTTATTATACGGGTTTCCCAGCCGGTATGCAAGTGTTTTTTCCGGCGGATTGACACCGCTGTGTAAAAATGCTAAAATTTGAATAGTGAAAACAATTCAAAAGGAGGCGGTGTCATGTCAACCTTTGGCGAACGGTTAAAATTCCTTCGGAAACTGCACGGTAAAACGCAGGCCGAGCTTGGGCAAATCATTGGTACAAGCAAAACTGCGATACATAATTACGAAACCGGGCAGACACAGCCTAATATAGAGAAAATCGTAAAACTTGCAAAATATCTCAACGTAGACGTCGACTATCTGATCGGCAACTCGAGCCGGATGCACGAGGGCGAAATCCCCTATACGCTGCGCCATAAGCTCCCGCTGATCCGCCCCGAGGACGCGCGCGCCCTGCCAAAGCACATTGTGACGGCGGCCTACGGCTACATCGACGCGCCGGTGGAAGAAGCGGGCAGCGATTTGTTTGCTGTAAACCTCTGCAAAGATGAGGTAGCCTACACGGCCGTCGTAGCGCGCGGAAAAATGGACGCCGACCTTCTGCTATGCGATATCGGCGGACGGGTCGAGCCGCTCGAGCGCGGCAAGGCCAGCTCTTTGTCCGGTTCGGACAAGGTGATTGGCGCGATCGTCTTGATCGTGTAATAAACCGAATTGCAGACAAAATCGGATAAAAAAGAGCCGCTTGCCATGCAAGCGGTTTTTTTACGCTTTAATCCTCCACGTATTCACGTATTTTGAGCGGCACGCCCGCGTCTGCGGCAATCTTTTTACATGCCTCGATATCCTCCGGCTCCATGATGTCAACAATGCTGAGTACGACATTGGTGTGCTTCTTCGCTTCCTTTGCAAAGTCGAGCAGGATTTCATACGCCCGCTCGCCGTAGATGGAACGGCAGAGCTGGTCGTATTCTTCCGCGTTGGCGGCGTTAAGGCTGACCGACACGGTGTCGATCGTGCCCGCAAACAGCGGCGTAACGTCGCGCCCGTGGAACTCGTTTGCATGCCCGTTGGTATTAATGCGCGTCTTTACATTGTAGTGCTCCTTGAGCCACTTTGCAACGGCAATCAGCTCATCGATGCGGATGGTCGGCTCGCCGTAGCCGCAGAATACCACCTCGTCATACTTACTTGGGTCATATTCGAGCAAAGCCGCGATGACCTCGTCGACGCTCGGCTCGTGCGAGAGCCAGAGCTGCGTCCCGCCGCCAATACCGTCGGCATTGTTGCGGATGCAAAAGGTACACCGGTTCGTGCACCGGTTCGTCAGATTGACATACAAAGACGATTCGTGGCCCGGCTCCGCGCTGTACGTGTACACAAACATATCTTTCTTTTCTTCACGCATAGTAAAACCCCCTTAACCTGCTGCAAAGCGGCCTATGCCTCGCCGCGCTGCTGCTTTTGTCCTTTGATGACCTTCAGTCGCGCGAACTCCTCGCGCTCCTTTTCCTCCAGTACGCCCTCGATCTGCTTGCAGATGCTGGTATACTTCGGGATTGTGACGTTTTTGAGCGCATTGGCGCGCTTCTGCGTCTTTTTTATATTGACTGCCAGCCGGTAGACCGAGGTTTCCACCTCGGCCAGCCGGAGCGACAGCTCTTTGACCTCAACAAACCGCGCACGCGCCTCGTCGAGCGCGCTCGTGGTAGAATAAAACCCGTACTGGGGCGGCTCGTCGCGCCTGTCGCAGCGCACCATCGGGATTTCCGTCCCCATGACGGAGCGCGACAGGAGGCGCACGCCGTCCTCGAGCGGCATGGCCAGCCCGACCTCCATCACATGCTCGATACCGGAGGTGATGTTGGCGCGCTGGAGCGCGGCGTACGCCGCCGCAAATGTCGTTTCAATTTTTGCCTGCAACTCCTTTGCCGCGTCGATCAGCCCCATCATCTCCCGGATGAGGATGTTGCGCTTTTTATCGAGCAGCTCATAGCCCTGGCTCGACAGTGCGAGCGTATTTTTGGCAAGAATCAGGTTGCCCTTCGTTGGAAACAGGTTGACGTCCACGGCCGCACCGTCCTTTCTCTCTGCTTTGTATTGCGCGCGTTATTCGTCCGTGCGCCGGTAATACTGCTCGATCAGCTCCGGCGGCAGGCGATCGAGCTCGCTCTCCGGCAGCAGCCGCAAAAGCGACCACCCAATGTCGAGCGTCTGCTCCACGCTGCGGTTCTCGCTTTCGCCCTGGCGGATGAACTGCTCCTCAAACGCGCGCCCAAACGTCATGTACTGCTTATCCGTATCGCTCAGCTCCTCCTCGCCGATAACGGACGCGAGCGCACGTGCGTCGGCGACCTTTGCGTAACTGGCAAAGAGCTGGCTCGACAAATCGGCATGGTCGGCGCGCGTATACCCCTCGCCAATCCCGTCCTTCATCAAGCGCGACAGGCTCGGCAGCACCGCCACGGGCGGGTACACGCCGCGCTGCGACAGGCCGCGGTCGAGCACAATCTGCCCCTCCGTGATATAGCCCGTCAAATCGGGAATCGGGTGGGTGATGTCGTCGTTGGGCATAGTCAAAATCGGAATCTGCGTCACCGAGCCGCCCTTGCCCTTGATAATGCCTGCGCGCTCAAAGATGGACGCAAGGTCGCTGTAGAGATAGCCTGGGAAGCCCTTCCGGCTCGGGATTTCGCCCTTTGAGGAGGAAATCTCGCGCAGCGCCTCGGCGTAGGCCGTCATGTCGGTCAGAATCACCAGGATATGCATCCCGTGCGTAAACGCCAAATACTCCGCCACGGTCAACGCGGCACGCGGCGTAATGATACGCTCGACCACCGGGTCGCCCGACAGGTTCAAAAACATAACGACCTTGTCGAGCACGCCGCTCTCCTCGAACGCGCGCTGGAAGTACGCCGCAACGTCGTTTTTTACGCCCATTGCCGCGAACACGACCGCAAACTCGTCCGCGCCCACAGCCTTTGCCTGCCGCACAATCTGCACGGCTAACTTGTCATGCGCAAGCCCGTTGCCCGAAAAGACCGGCAGCTTCTGCCCGCGAATCAGCGTCGACAGCCCGTCGATTGCGCTGATGCCCGTCTGGATAAAATTTTCCGGGTACTCGCGCAGGACGGGGTTAATCGCCATACCGTTGATGTCGCCCATCTCGTCAGGGTAAATGTCGCCCAGCCCGTCGATGGGCCGCCCGCTCCCCGACAGCACGCGCCCGAGCAGTTCTCTGGTAAGCGGCATAGTCATGGGCTTGCCCGTCATCTCTGTCGTCGTATTCGTCAGCGACAGGCCGTCCGTGCCCTCGAACACCTGCACAACGGCGCGCCCGCCGTGCAGCTCGATAATGCGGCCCTGCCGCTCGCTTCCATCCGCGGCATGGATTTTCACCATTTCTTCATAGGCCGCGCCGTGTACGCCGTCCAAGATGACGAGCGGGCCGTTGATTTGCTTTAGTCCGATATATTCAAGCGCCATTGCTACCAGCCCCCTGCGGTTCGTATCCGTTTTCCCTCAGCACCGCGCCGATCTTGTCCCTGATTTTGTCGTGCAGGGCGTCAAACGGCGCAAGGTCGTCGTTGCCAATCGTATATTTCATCTTAATCAAATCTTCAAACAACCCCGTCGCCACAGCCTGCGAGACCGGGATCCCCTTCGCCACAACGCCCTTTGCCTGCCCGTACAAATACAAAATCGTCTCCATCATGCGCGCCTGCTTGGCGAGCGGCACATACGTGTCGTCGGCGTGGAAGGCGTTCTGCTGCAAAAACCCGAGCCGAATCACGCGCGCAATTTCAAGCGTGAGCTTCTGAGCGTCCGGCAGCACGTCCGCGCCAATCAGCTTCACAATTTCATTGAGGTTTGCCTCCTCCTGCAAGATGGCCATAATCTCGCTGCGGTTTTGCAAAAAGGCGTCCCCAAGATTTTCGTTGTACCAAGGCGCAAGGTCGTCAATGTACTCGCTGTAGGAGTTAATCCAGTTGATGGCCGGATAGTGGCGCGCATACGCGAGCGACCGGTCGAGCGCCCAGAACGAGCGCACAAACCGCTTCGTATTCTGCGTCACCGGCTCGGAAAAGTCACCGCCCTGCGGCGAAACCGCGCCAATGATTGTGACCGAGCCCTCCGTGCCGTTTAAATTCACGCACCGCCCGGCCCGCTCGTAAAACTCTGACAGCCGGCTCGACAGATATGCCGGGAAGCCCTCCTCCGCCGGCATCTCCTCGAGCCGGCCGGAAATCTCGCGCAGCGCCTCCGCCCAGCGCGACGTGGAATCCGCCATGATTGCCACATGGTAGCCCATATCGCGGTAATACTCCGCCAGCGTCACGCCCGTGTAAATGCTCGCCTCACGCGCCGCGACCGGCATGTTCGACGTGTTGGCAATCAGCACCGTGCGGTCTAACAGCGGGCGGCCCGACTTCGGGTCGACCAGCTTGGAAAAGTCCTCCAGCACCTGCGTCATCTCGTTTCCGCGCTCGCCGCAGCCGATATAAACGATAATGTCCGCGTCGGCCCACTTGGCAAGCTGGTGCTGGGTCATGGTCTTCCCCGTGCCAAAGCCGCCCGGCACTGCCGCCGCGCCGCCCTTTGCAATCGGCAGAAGCGAGTCAATGACCCGCTGGCCCGTGATGAGCGGCACCGTGGTCGGCCTGCGCTCCTTATGCGGGCGCGGGCGGCGGATGGGCCACATCTGTACCATCCGGATTTCGTGCTCCTGCCCGCTTTCGTCCGTCACGCGCGCCAACACATCGTCTATCGTATATGTTCCGCTCTCCGCCGCAAACGTCACCGTCCCGCTCACGCCGGGCGGCACCATGACTTTGTGCATGATAAGCGGCGTTTCCGGCGTCTGGGCAATAATCTGTCCCGCCTCGGCGCGCGCGCCTGCCTTTGCAAGCACTTCGACCTCGTATACCTTTTCCGTATCGAGCGGCTCCGCCGCCACGCCGCGCCCGATGTATGCCCCGTCCTTCTGCGCAAGCGTGCGCAGAGGGCGCTGTATCCCGTCAAAAATATTGCCAATAATCCCCGGCCCAAGCGCGGCGAGCATGGGGCCTCCGCTCCCGGTGACCGGCTCGCCCGGCATGACGCCAGTCGTCGACTCATACGCCTGCACGATCGTCTTGTCCGGCTGTAGGCCGATGACCTCTCCAATCAGGCCGAGCGTGCCGATGCTCACCCGTTCGAGCATGGAAAAGCTGCCTTCGCCCACCACCTCGACGACCGGCCCGTTGATGCCGTATATCTCACCCTTTGCGCCCAATGCCTTCACCTCGCTCTATATGCCAAGACCGCTGATTTTCAAAAATTCCTCCCGCTGCTGCTCGAGCATGGCGGCAAGCGTTTTGTTCACCGCCGTGTGCGTATCTGCGTTGACCGCCTTCACACCGCCGACCACGTCGTGCGCGGCGTCGAGCAGCTCGACCCGGCAGCCCGTGTCCGCGCTTAGTCGCTGTGCGTGCGCAGCGTCCGTTTCGTTTAAATAAAGAATCACATTCCCCGCGCCGAGCGCGCCGGTAGCAAGTTGCGCCGTACGCAGCAGCCACGGGTAGTACGCTTCGCTTTTGACAAACTTCATCACCTCGCCGCGTACCGCCGCCATCACTTCCTCTGTGATTTCGCTGCGCCGCGCGGACAACTGCCGCTTGCAGGAGAGCTTCTCCCGGCTTACCGCCTCATTCGTCGCACGGGTCAGCTCGGCGCGGGCGCGCTGGATTTTTTCATACGCCTGTTTGTAGAGGGCAAGCTCCGTCTCGTCGGCCATGCGCGCCCACCGCTCGTCCAGCTCGCGCGTCAGCGCTGCGTTCTGCTGCGCCGCGTCGCTCGTTACATAGCGCGCAAAGCTTTGCAGTTTTGCGCTGTCGTTGATTTTCCCTGCCGCCATTTTCTCACCCCGCTCCGGCTAATTCATACTAAAACCGCTTTACGGTTCTATCTCGTCTACAAGCAGTCGCCTACCGCATTCGTACGGCTCGCGCACCTCGCGCAGCAGGCTGTTATAAAAGGCCTCGGCGGCTCCCTGCCGCTGCGCCGCAATTTCCCGTCCCTTCTGGGTAAACAGCCGTTCCCCTATGCCTTGCAGCTTTCGCTTATACTCCTGAAAAAAGGAGGGCGCCGTATCCGCTTCCCCGTCCGACACCGTGCTGTCCGGCAAAAGCGTATAGAGCGGCTCCGCCATCTGTCCCTGATAGAGCAACGTCCGCGCCACGCCGACCGCGCCGCACACGTCGATTTTGTCCGCGTCGTAGAGGATTTTCGCCTCTATGCTGACAGGCGGGCTGCCCTTCCGGAACCGGTGCGTTGCAACAGCGGCGCGCACATGCGCGGCAAACGGCTCCGAAAACCCGTTTTTCACCAAAAATGCAAACGCCATCTCCGCTCCCACCGCCGCATGGCACAACGCAGGGTTTTCAAACTGCGCCTGCCGGCCGATGTCGTGGAGCAGGCACGCCGCAATCAAAACGTCGCGGTCGGCCCTTTTCTCCGTCTGTGCAATTTCAAGCGCCAGATACAGCACGCGGTAGATGTGCTCTGTGTCGTGCGCGCTGTCCTGCATGCAGGCGCGCATGTAAGCTTCTATCTTTAAAAAGGCTTCGCGTTTCATCGTTTGTCCCCCTGTTCTCCGTCCCAATCCAAAGAAATTACAGCTTCAGCCCAATCGCGTCGCGGATATAGTCGGTGATGGCGTTCTGGTTTTTGTCCAGGCCGTGCCGGTCCGGGATGCTCACAATCAGCGGGCGCGTATGCTCCAACTTGACTTTGGACACGTAGTCCGCCGCGTCGCGCTGCGCCTTCTGCGTCATAAGTACGACCGCAATCTCTTTATCCGCCAAAACGCGGTCAAGCGCGGCGCGCACTTCCGTCTCGCCGTGCGCCACGCAGCCTTCAATCCCGGCGAGCCGCATCCCCGTCCTCGTGTCGACATTGTCGCTGATGACATACATCTTCATACTGCGGCCTCCTACATCTGTCCAAGGATCATGAACGTGACAAGCAGGCCGTAGAGCGCAATGCCCTCCGCCAACGCGACGAAGATGAGCGCCTTACCCATGATCTTGTCGTTTTCGCTGATTGCGCCGAGCGCCGCGCTCGCCGCCGCGGCAACCGCAATACCCGCGCCGATACACGCAAGCCCTGTCACAAGCGCCGCCGCAAGATACGCCATTCCATCGCCCGCGGCGGCTGCGGCTGTTTCCGCAGCCGTATCCGCCAGCGCAGGCGTGGTCGTAAATGCGCACACTGTCGCCACAAGCACAACGGAGAAAAAGGAGATCACATTTGCTGCGAGCATCCCCTTGCCGTGCTTTTTCCCCATCCTGAGGTATGCGATAAGCGGCACCGCCACACTCAGAATCAATGCGATGGACGTAATTGTAACCAACATGGCAAACCCTCCGTTACTTTTGATTGATATTCTGAAACGCTTTCCCGTCTCCGACAAAAAAGCGCGAAAACATTTCGTAATATTCCAGACGCAGAACCTGTATCCCGACGATCAGCCCCTCGAGGCCGATTACGAGCGCATTGCCGAGCACCTGTACGACGAGGCTGCCGCCTTGCGCCATATCGGACAGCAGGAACACCACGCTCATCATCCCGACGTGGTTTAAGGCAAACGCCCCCACACGGATAAACGACATTGTGTTAGTGACAAAGCTGAGCAAAATCTCAAACAGCTCAAAAAACTTCTCAACGATAAACATGCCCTTCTGCTTTGGCATCCAATCCTTTTTCTTCTCGACCAGGAGCGAGAGCGGCTCCTGCAAAAAAATCATCACGAGCGGCAAGACGAGGCAAATGCCAATCAGCCACGGCGCAATCTGGAACCCAAAGTTTAAAAACAAGCTCAGGCCTGTTATAATGGCGGCGAAGTAGAACACCAGCCCGGCCAGCCCGTTCTGGGAAAAGAGCGCGCGCCCCGCGTCCTTCGCCTTGATTGCATTGATGATATTTAGCACCATGGCAAACCCAAGAATCACCACGCCGAGCGCCACGGCGGCAATCAGCATGAAGTTCATCTTCTCCATAGGGTGAATCAGGCCGGGCAGAATGTCCTCATACCCAAACACCGAGCC